>NZ_NSGK01000006.1:0-201731 GCF_002285085.1 Corynebacterium sp. NML 150383
GTGAATTCCTCTTCAGCGTGCCACTGCCAGTCACACTGAGCCACAGGCCACCAGGCGGGCAGATCAACATCAACCTCGTTGAAGGAATGAAGCACCGCAAGCCGCCACGGATGAACCCGAAACTCGCTAAGCCCCGACCGAAACGCAGACCACAAATATGACCCGCTAGAAACTGTCCAAGAACTCCATGGATTCCGTGTCCAAAAAGTCATTGGACTCCTTGTCCAAAAACTCTATGGACATAACATGAGCGAGCTAGATGACAATTCAGGAATTGAAGGGTGTCGTTGGGAGCTAAGTTCAAAGGAGGCAAAGGAACTGCTTACCTTTCTAGACACTGTTTCCAAGAAAACTTGGAAAGAATGCCTAGCCGAGACGGTCATGTCTGGGAAGAAAAAACGCGCCCGAAATCATGATCATGCTGTGTCTACCATCGGTAAAGCTGCCCAAGCGCGTATCAGGCAGTTGCCAGAAGCCGAGGAACGAATATTTCGATTCCGGCTATCTAATGAGACCCGGTTGTGGGGGTTTAGGTCAGACGATTTGTTTAGGGTGTTGTGGTACGACCCCAAACACCAGGTCTACCCACTGGACAACTAAAGGCAAATGAGACAATGACCGCCGCCCCGGCACTCAAGGTGTGAGCGTCGGGGCGGCGGTCTATCCCGAGTAGCTAGGTGCCTAGCTAGTGGGGGGCTGTTTGCAGAACCAGGTGGGCGCCCGCAGTGACGTTGGTTCAAACCCCATTCCCGACAAACCCGGCCCGGTTTTCCCGCGTGTTACTTGTACGCACGCCCTTCTTGCTCGTAGACCTCGGCGGCGGTCTCGGCCTTGTCAATCACCGCGCGGACGTCGGGGTTCTTGAGGTCCACGGATCGCAGCGAGTCAACGTCCTTGCCGGATACAGCGAGAATCTGCACGAACTGGTCTCCGAACTCGGCTGCGTAGTTGGACAGTGCGCGCAGTTTGTCGAGCGCGTCGCCCAGGTGGTGTCCGTGGGGGTCGATAATCGAGGGACGAACCGTATCACCCACTTCGCGGAAGAAGATGAAGTCCGGCTGCATGTTGCGCCACCGCTGCGCCGTGCCATCGTAGTACACCGCAGTCGACGCCTCCGCGCTGGCGCGCGACGGGTTGCGGTACCAACCAACAGCACCGCTGCGTGTGGCTTCGGTGGCAACGAGGTGGGCCTCCCACTCGTTGAGGTCAAACGGGGCCGTACCGTCGGCTGTTGCAAGCAGGTGGTCGGCGTAGCGGGTGAACGGGACCAGGTTGTTGTCCTTGTCCGTCGTACCCTGGGGCACCGTCCGGTTCGCGGGCTTGGTCAACGGTTCGTGGCTTGGGTGAATCGCCATTTCACGCAGCGGCTGGTACGCGGCCTTGCGCGAATCAGGCAACACGGCCAACTCGGCGTTGTATTTGTCAAGCCAGTCACCGGCCACGTCGACCGCGCTGTCGGATACCGACTCTGCAATGCACTCGATACCGGCCAGTGCCGCCAGTTGCAGCCGGGCCTCGTCGATTAGTTCCTCCTCGTCCGCGTCCGGGTCCGCAGCAGCGAGCGCGTCGGTGCGTGCGTCCACCCACATATCGGCCAGCGCGCGGGTGAACACCGGAATTGCCGCGCGGTAGGCTTCTTGAATCACGCGCCGGTCGGCGTACAACTCGTCGCTGGACTCGGCCAGTGTCAGGCCACGGTCCGCGTAGCCGAACACAAGGCGCTGTACAAGGTCTACCGGGCCAGGAACGAGGGAGCCAACGCCATTGTCAAAGCCGAGTCCGGCATTGGTCTTGGCGACAGGACAAAGAAAGGAATGCGGGGCTTTACAGGCGTAGCACTTCGTACGGCACTGGCGGTGGTGGTTGCGAACGTTCGTCTGGTTATCAACAGCATGAAACGCCAGCGCGACAATCAGGGCCCCACCACGCCAGGACCAGGCGGGCGTCCACCAGGCAAAAAGCAGGCGGTGGACTTTACCGAATTGGCCGGACCCAACGCGCCACCTGCACCAGGCCACACGGCCGCTTAAGACCAAGACCGTAGCCCGTCAGGGCGACGGTCTCGAAGTGCTGGGCGGGTGGTGAAAATCAGCCGGTTCGTCCCAGATCGGGTACCAAAACCGGCGCCAAAAACGCCCAAACCCCCGAAACCTTGCACAGATTCCGGGGGCTGGGGCTTTACAGGCCGGTTTCACAAATACCAGCAGGTCAGAAACGCAAAAGTCCCGCGCGAGCTAGCAGTCGAAGTACATTTCGAACTCGAGCGGCGTCGGGCGCAGCTGGGCCGGCGCGATCTCGTCCTCGCGCTTGAGCGTGAGGTAGGTCTGGATCAGGTCGTCGGTGAAGACGTCACCTTCGGTGAGGAAGTCGTGGTCCGCCTCCAGGGCGGCGAGCGAGGCCTCGAGCGAGGTCGGTGCCTGCGGGATCTCCTTCGCCTCCTCCGGCGGAAGCTCGTAGAGGTCCTTGTCCACCGGGGCGTGCGGCTCGATGCGGTTCTTGATGCCGTCGATACCCGCCATCATCATCGCGGCGAAGCCGAAGTAGGGGTTGCCCGACGGGTCCGGCGCGCGGAACTCAATGCGCTTCGCCTTCGGGTTGGTGCCGGTGATCGGGATGCGGATCGCGGCGGAGCGGTTGCGCTGCGAGTACACCAGGTTGATCGGCGCCTCGAAGCCCGGGACCAGGCGGTGGTAGGAGTTCAGCGTCGGGTTGGTAAACGCGAGCACGGCGCCGGCGTGCTCGAGGATGCCCCCGATGTACCAGCGTGCCAGGTCGGACAGGCCGCCGTAGCCGGACTCGTCGTAGAACAGCGGCTCGCCGTCCTTCCACAGCGACTGGTGGGCGTGCATGCCCGAACCATTGTCGCCGGCCAGCGGCTTCGGCATGAACGTCGCCGTCTTGCCAAACTGGGTCGCCGTGTTCTTCACAATGTACTTGAAGTCTTGCAGGTCATCGGCCGCGTGCAGCAGGGTGTTGAAGCGGTAGTTGATCTCCTGCTGGCCGCCGTTGCCCACCTCGCGGTGGAAACGCTCGATGTGGAAGCCGGCCTGATCGAGGTTGCGGACCATCGCGTCGCGCACGTCGACGGTCTTGTCGTACGGCGGGACCGGGAAGTAGCCGCCCTTGTAGCGGTTCTTGTAGCCCAGGTTCGGGTTGCCGTCGGCGTCGGATTCCTTGCCGCGGTTCCACCAGCCCTCTTCCGCGTCGATCTCGTAGAACGCGCGGTGGCCCTCGGCCTCGTAGCGGATGGAGTCGAAGAGGTAGAACTCGGCCTCGGCACCGAAGCTGCAGGTGTCCGCAATGCCTGTCGACGCCAAGTAGTCCTCCGCCTTGCGCGCCACGTTACGCGGGTCACGTGAGAAGGCCTCGTGGGTGAACGGGTCGTTGACAAAGAACTTCACGTTCAGGGTCTTCGCCTCGCGGAACTGGTCCAGCTTCGCGGTGGCCAGGTCCGGCATGAGCGTCATGTCCGACTCTTCAATGGTGGTGAAGCCGCGGATGGAGGAGCCGTCGAATGCGAGGCCCTCCTCCATGACATCCTCATCAAACATGGACGCCGGGATGGAGAAGTGGTGTTCGCGGCCGGGAACGTCGGTGAACCTGACGTCGACGAATTCGACTTCCTCGTCCTTGATGAATTTTGTTACGTCCTCGATATTTTCGAAAGACACGTGCTATCTCCTTACGGCGACAATGTGAACCACACTAAGTTTAGTCGAATGCCCTGCCACGGTCGCGGACCCCGCCCATTTTCGTGGCTCGCGCGGCGCGGCTAGGCTTGGTCACCATGGCAGGATCGAAGAGTTGGCGCGAAGGCCCGGAAATGCCGAACCAGTTCGGCGGCACACCGGAGTACCCAGGGCAGACGTTGGGGCTGCCGGCGGAGGGGCCGGGCTCGCAGGCGTCGGTAATGCGGCGCGCGGGCGGCGTCCTCATCGACTGGGTCCTCGCGTGGGCGATCGCGACGCTGATTACCGCCACCACGGATGCGCTGGGGGACACCGCCACACTGACCTATCTCATCTGGATCGTCCTGGGCATCCTCACTGGTTGGCTCATGGCCCGCACGCCCGGGATGGCCATGCTGGGCATGGGCGTCGCGCGTGTCGACGCCACCGAGCCCGTCGGCCTCTGGCGCGCCGCGCTGCGCACCGTCCTGACCGGGTTCGTGTTCCCGGCCGCGATCGTGGATGCGGACGGCCGCGGCATGCACGACCGGGCGACGAACACGACGGTGATCCGCGGCTGAGAAGGGGGAAGTGGGGGCGTCGATAAGCGACTAGCCCGGCGTGCCGCCGAGGTTTTCGCGGAAGTCGATGTGGTGCTGGAACGCCCAATTGCGGTCCGTGATGAGGCGGGCGACGGTAAGCCCGCCGGAGAGGAAGAGCACCGCGAGGACAACCTCGGTGGTGGCGCTGATGCCGCCGGTGACGTCGCCGCTGGTCAGCTCCTGCATTGCGGCGTAGATCGTGGTGCCGGGGATCATCACGACGGTCGCGGGGATGGTGACCGTGGAGCGCGGGACGTGGAAGTGCTGGCCGAGCCAGCGGCCGAGAATGCCGATGGTGAGCGTGCCGAGGAAGCACGCGAGGAAGTACCGCATGTCGGCGTGGAGGAGGACGAGCCGCAGGATGTTAGCGACCGTGCCGAGCGTCGCGGCGAGGAGCGCCATGCGCCGTGAGGCGTTGAAGATGATGGCAAAGCCGCCGATACTAAAGAAGCTGGCGACGGC
Organism: Corynebacterium sp. NML 150383; assembly: GCF_002285085.1. Classification (NCBI taxonomy): domain Bacteria; kingdom Bacillati; phylum Actinomycetota; class Actinomycetes; order Mycobacteriales; family Corynebacteriaceae; genus Corynebacterium; species Corynebacterium sp. NML 150383. Next base: position 4,733 of record NZ_NSGK01000006.1, read on the forward strand.
TGCGGCGAGGTAGAACCCGAGCTCCGGCTCCGCGGCGATGTGCGGCGGCGGGGGAGCATTGGTGATCATGGCGATCACGGCGACGGTGAGCATCATGGCCACGATCACTTCGAGCGCGTAGAACAGCCGGGGGATGCCGGCGCTGAAGTCGAAGCGCGACAGGTCATTGAGCGCCACGAACAGCGGGAAGCCGGGGATGAGGTAGAGGATCGCGGCGACGAAGCCGGCGGAGAGCTGCGTGTCCGCGCCCGGCACGAGGAGCGACAACAGCAGGAAGAGGATGGTGGAGACGGCGCCGGCGATCATCACCACGCCGAGCTGGAGGAAGCGCTTGTGCGCCAGGCGCTGGCGCACGAACTGGCCGACGCCCGCGGCGATCACCACCAGCACTGCGGTGAGCAGGGAGAAGCGGTTGAGGATCGCGAACCCGCCACACGCCAGGCCCGCGGCGAGCGACGCCACGAGGGGGCTCCAGCGAGGGGCGTGGATGTGCTCGATGTCGTCGAGAAGCGCGTTGACTTCCTCGGCGGTGGCGTAGTGGTGCAGTTCGTGGCGGCTAAAGTTTTCCAGCGCCTCGATGCGCGAGGCGTTCACGCCGGGGACCGGGAGCACGGCGGCGAGGGTGCGGAACCGCTCGCCGCGGTGGAACGTGCAGGTGAGCGTGTCGAGCCCGACGATGACGTCCGCGTGGTCGAAGCCGAGCGCGCGGGCGCACCGCTTCACGGCGCGGATGACTCGGTAGGCGGGCGCGCCGGAGGTCAGCAGCATTGAGCCGAAGCGCAGCGCCGTGCTGGCCTCTACGCCCATGCCGAAGTGCTCGTCGCTGCCGTGGTGCGTGTGGTCGATTCGCATCGTCGTCTCCGGTAGCCGCCCGGTCGCTCTACTTACCCTTGCGCTGCTGCATGCGGCGCATGCGGCGGTTCATGCCCGCCATGTTCTGTGCCTGACGCGGCATTGGGCCGCCCGGCATGCCGGCGACCTGGCCGGGGCCTTTGCGGGTGTCCATCGCCTCGAGCTTGGCGTTGAGGGAGTAGACCTCGTCCTTCTTGTAGTTTTTCGGCAGCTTCAGCAGGTGCTTCTGCAGGTCACGAACGGGAACCTGGTCCTCGCCGTCGCCGGCGTAGACCTCGTGGATCGGCACGCCCGCCAGGAGGCGGTCGACGCGCTTGTGTTCCTTCGCCATCATCGGCTTGAGGCGGTTCGGGTTGCCCTCTCCAACCAGCACGACGCCGGGGTTGCCCACGACGCGGTGGATGGTGTCCATGTGAGTGTTGGCCTGGACGCCGTTCTTGGTCAGCCAGACGATGCCCATGGTGTTGCGCATGTTTTCCAGGGTCCAGCCTGCGGCACCCGGGGTGTCGCCGACCTCGTCGTACATGGACTTTTCCAGGCGGCGGGAGAACAGCCACATCGCCAGCACAGCACCAAGCAGCAGGCCGATGACCAGCATGAACCACTCGCCGCTCCAGAGCAGGCCGATGAGGAAGAACAGCAGGCCCACGCCGAGCACCGAACCCAGCATGATGGGGATGAGCGCCTTGTCGCGCTCCTTTTGCATCTTGAACGCCTGCCACACCTGGCTGCGCGTCTGCTTGCTCTTCGCGCGCTTCGCGGCGCGCTCTTCCTTCTTCGCGGCCTTCGCTGCGGCCTTGTCATCCTGCTTCGCCATGTCGCCAATGTTAATGGCACGCCCCGGGCAAGCAAAAAGAAACGCCCGCGGGTGAGGCGGGCGTGAAGCAGTGCTTAGCGAGTGACCACGGGGTGGTCCTGCGACGGGCCGTACTTCTTCAGCAGGGTCGATGCCTCCTGCGTCGTTTCGCCCTGTGAGGTCTCCTTGAGGTGCTTGAGGTTCTCCGGCAGCTCGCGGCCGTGGTGCTCCATCGCCTGGACGTAGAGCTTGCCGGCGCGGTAGGAGGAGCGCACGAGCGGGCCGGACATGACGGCGGCGAAGCCCATGTCGTAGGCGGCGTCGCGGTATTCGATGAACTCCTCCGGCTTCACCCAGCGGTCGATCGGGTGGTAGGTCGGGCCGGGGCGCAGGTACTGGGTGATCGTGATGATGTCGGTGCCGGCATCGTGCAGGTCCTGCAAGGCCTCGAGGATTTCCTCGCGGGTCTCGCCCATGCCGAGGATGAGGTTGGACTTGGTAATCAGCCCGAAGTCGCGCGCCTGACGGATCACGTCCAGCGAACGGTCGTAGCGGAACGCGGGGCGGATGCGCTTGAAGATGCGCGGCACGGTCTCCACGTTGTGCGCGAAAACCTCGGGGCGGGCCTCGAAGACCTCCTGGAGCAGGTCCGGCTTGCCGGAGAAGTCCGGGGTGAGGTTCTCCACACCGGTGTGCGGGTTAAGCTCGTGGATCTTGCGCACGACCTCGGCGTAGAGCCACGCGCCTTCATCCTCAAGGTCGTCGCGGGTCACGCCGGTGATGGTGGAGTAGTTGAGGTTCATGCCGCGGACCTCTTCGGCTACGCGGCGCGGCTCGTCGCGGTCCAGCGGGTCGGGCTTGCCGGAGGCGATGTCGCAGAAATCGCAGCGGCGGGAGCAGCGGGAGCCGCCGATGAGGAAGGTCGCCTCGCGGGATTCCCAGCATTCGTGGATGTTGGGGCAGCCGGCTTCCTGGCACACGGTGTGCAGGCCTGCGCCCTTCACCTTCTGTTTCATGTCCTCGTACTCAGGTCCCGTTTTGACCTGGTTGCGGATCCAGCGCGGTTTCGACTCGATCGGAGTCTCCGCGTTGCGCTTTTCGATTCGGAGGAGCTTTCGGCCTTCTGGTGCTACAGTCACGCCCCCTACGTTAACGGACGTGTCAAGCACTGCGTTACCGCGGTCGCTTCTTCAGCCCCTTCGTGGGGTCCGGCGCCGAGGCGAAGGTGTGGTTTGCCACCGTGAGCTCGCCGGACAGCGCGCGGTCGAGGTGGTGGAGAAGCCTTGGGGCGATTGCCGACGCCCGCGTGTCCCTCCCCAACTCCAGACTCATGGTGGTCACGTCGGCGTCGTCAATGCCGCAGGCGACGATGTGCGCGTAGTGGGCGAGCGTGTTGTCGCAGTTGAGGCTCAGCCCGTGCATGGTGACGCCGCGGGTGATGCGGATTCCTAGGGCCGCGATCTTGCGGTCGCGGGTCGGTGCCGACGGGTCGGCGGCGCGCGTGGTGTGGGGGACCCAGACGCCGGAGCGCCCGTCGATGCGGCCGGCGGTGGTCACGCCCGCCTCGCGGACCGTCTCAATGAGCGCCTCCTCCAGGCGGCGGACGTAGTCGACCACGTCGACGGGCTCGGCGAGTTTGATGATGGGGTAGACCACCAGCTGGCCCTCGCCGTGCCACGTGATGCGCCCGCCGCGGTCCACGTTGACCACGGGGACGGGGTAGTCGGCGTCGGGCATGTCCTCGGGCTGCGTGCGCTTGCCCGCAGTGAATGTGGAGGGGTGCTCGAGGACGAGCACGGTGTCGCCGACCTCGCCCGCGGCGCGCTTCGCCGCGAGCTCCGCCTGCAGGTCCCACGCCTCCTGGTACGGCACGACGCCGAGCTCGCGCACCTCGAGCGGGGTGGCGGCGTCGGCGCGGATGGATTTGTCGGCGGGGAAAAATGGGTCACGCGGGGCAGTCATGCTTTCGCATTCTAGCCCCGCGTGAAGTGGTGGGTGTTTAGCCCTGTTTAGCCCTCGACGCCGTTCTCTGCGGCGTACTCGTCGGCGGTCATAAGCTCGCCGACGGACTCGACCTCGACCTCGAAGAGCCAGCCGTCGCCGTACGGGTCATTGTTGATGGCCTCGTACGCGCCGTCGATGTCCTCGTTGACGGCGGTCACGGTGCCGGTGACCGGGGAAAACAGGTCGGAGACGGACTTGGTGGACTCGACCTCACCGCAGTGCTCGCCGGCGGTGACGGTGTCGCCCACCTGCGGCAGCTCGGCGAAGACGATCTCGCCCAGGCGATCAGCGGCCACGTTGGTAATACCCACGCGCACGGTGGCGCCGACGGCGGTGTCCGGGGTGGCGTTGATCCACTCGTGGTCCTCGGAGTAGTAGAAGTCCTTCTTCAGTGCCATGTTAGGCGTCCTTTCGGGAGTAAAACGGGGTCTCTACGATAGTAAACGGATAGCGACGTCCACGGATGTCAATTTCCACAGCCGTGCCAACCTCTGCGTGCTCGGGCGCGATGTGCGCCAGAGCAACAGGGTAGCCCAGCGTCGGCGAAGGCTGGCCGGAGGTGACCACACCGATGCGTTCCTCCGCGCCCGGCAGGAACACCTCCGCGCCCTCGCGCGCGGCGCGGCGCTGCTCGGAGGTCAGACCGGCGATGACTACAGACGGCTCGCGGCCAGTCAGCGCGTCCTTGCCCACAAAGTCCGCTTCCTTCTTGGCAAAGGCGCGGCCCATCCCGGCCTCGACCGGGGTGATGTTGGTGGTGAGCTCGTGGCCGTAAAGCGGCATCGATGCTTCGAGGCGCAGCGAGTCGCGCGAGGCGAGCCCGCACGGGGTGCCGGAACCGATCACGGCGTCCCACACCGCCTGGGCGTCCGTGTTGGCGCAGAACAGCTCGAAGCCGTCCTCGCCGGTGTAGCCGGTGCGGGCGACGAACACCTCGACGGACCCGCCGCCTGCCGGGTGCAGGGTCATCCAGGCACCGGAGTAGTAGGCGAGTGTGTCGGCGTCGTCGCTGAGCAAAGGCTCGAGGACCTTGAGCGCATTCGGGCCCTGGACCGCGACGAGTGCCAAGGCCTCGGAGTCGTTGCGCAGCTCAACGTCGAAGTCGCCCTTGCGCGCTTCAAATGCGGCCCACACGGTGGCGGTATTGGCAGCGTTGGGCACGACCATGAAGTGGTCGTCGGCCATCTTGTAGGTGATCAGGTCGTCCAGGATGCCGCCGTCCTCGGCGACGATCATGGAGTACTTCGCCTTGCCCACCTTCAGGATGGACATGTTGGAAATCAGGGCGTAGTCCAAAAACGCGGCGGCGTCGGGGCCCTTGACGTCGATCTCGCCCATGTGGGAGAGGTCGAAGATGCCGACGGCGCTGCGCACCGCGCGGTGCTCGTCGAGCTCGTTGCCGTACTTCAGCGGCATGTTCCAGCCGCCGAAATCGGTAAACGTGGCGCCCAGCTTCTCGTGGGCTGCGTGCAGGGGAGAGGTAGCCATGAGGGTTCTCGCTTTCAGTGGGAGGGGACTATTCGCCGGTGTTGATGCCAAAGGCTTCCGGCGGCGGGCATGCACAGACGAGGTTGCGGTCGCCGTACGCCTCGTCGATGCGGCGCACCGGCGGGAAGTACTTCGCGTGCACGAGCCGGTCGACCGGGTAGGCCGCCTGCTCGCGGCTGAACTCGTACGGCCAGTCGGAGCGCACCACGGAGTGGGCGGTAAACGGCGCGTGGTGCAGCACGGAGGATTCGTAGGCGACGCGGCCGTCGATGATCTCCTGGATCTCGCCGTGGATGGAGCGCATCGCCTCGACGAAGCGGTCCAGCTCGGCCAGGTCCTCGGATTCGGTCGGCTCGACCATGAGGGTGCCAGCGACCGGGAAGGACAGCGTCGGCGCGTGGAAGCCGTAGTCCACCAGGCGTTTCGCCACGTCCGCTGCGGTCACTCCGGACTTGTCGGTCAGCTCGCGCAGGTCCAGGATGCACTCGTGGCCCACCATGCCGTTGTCGCCGGTGTAGAGCACCGGGAAGTACTCGTTGAGCTGGTGAGCGAGGTAGTTGGCGCCGAGCACGGCGTGCTGGGTGGCGGACTTCAGTCCGTCGGCGCCGCTCATGGCGATGTAGGCCCAGGAAATCTGCAGCACGCCCGCGGAGCCGTAGAGGCTCGCGGAGACGGGCACGCCGGCGTCGCCAGGCACGGGCGCCGAGGCCTGCTCAAGCGAGACGTTCGCGTCACCGGGCAGGAAGGGGATGAGGTGTTCGCCCACACCGATGGGGCCCACGCCCGGGCCGCCGCCACCGTGAGGGATGGTGAAGGTCTTGTGCAGGTTGAGGTGGCTGACGTCGCCGCCGAAGTCGCCGGGGCGCGCGATGCCGGTGAGCGCGTTCATGTTTGCGCCGTCGATGTAGACCTGGCCGCCGGCCGCGTGGACCTTGTCGGCCACGGTGCGCACGGTGTCCTCGTACACGCCGTGGGTCGACGGGTAGGTGAGCATGATGGCGGCGACGTGCTCGCCGTGCTTCTCCAGCTGCGCGTCGAGGTCGTTCAGGTCGATCGAGCCGTCGTCGGCGGTCTTGATCACCACGACTCGCAGGTTGGCCAGGCTTGCCGACGCCGCGTTCGTCCCGTGCGCCGACGCCGGGATCAAGCAGATGTCGCGCTCGGTGTCGCCGTTTGCCACGTGGTAGCGGCGGATCGCGAGCAGGCCGGCGAGCTCGCCGGTCGCGCCCGAGTTGGGCTGCAGGGACACCTCGGCGTAGCCGGTGATGCTGATGAGCCAGGTGCGCAGGTCGTCGATAAGCGTGGCCCAGCCCTTCGTGTATTCGGCCGGGGTGAAGGGGTGCACGTTGGCGAATTCTGGCCAGGTGATGGTCTCCAGGCCAGCGGTGGGGTTGAGCTTCATCGTGCAGGAGCCGAGCGGGATCATCGTGCGGTCCAGCGCGAGGTCCTTGTCGCCGAGGGTGCGGATGTAGCGCATCATTTGCGTCTCGGAGTGGATCGCGTTGAAGGTCTCGTGGGTGAGGAACTCGGTACGGCGTTCCAGCGCCTCGGGCAGGCGCGGTTCGGCGTCCTTTGGCGCGGTGGCGCCGAACGCGTCGAGGAGTGCCGCAAGGTCGGCCTCGGAGGTGTCCTCGCCGAAGGACACGCCCACGGTGGTCGCGTCGATGGAGCGCACGAGGTAGCCGGCCTGGGCAAGCTTATCGACGACCCCCTGCGCGTCCGACACCTCAACCGCCACCGTGTCGAAGAAGTGCGCGTGCTTGACGCGCGCGCCGGCGACCTCCACACCTGCGGCGAAGTGCGCGGCGAAGTCGTGGACGGTGCGCGCGATCTCGGTCAGGCCGGCGGGGCCGTGATAGACCGCGTACATGGAGGCCGCCACAGCCAGCAGCGCCTGGGCGGTGCAAATGTTGGAGGTGGCGCGCTCGCGACGGATGTGCTGCTCGCGCGTCTGCAGTGCGAGGCGGTAGGCGGGAAAGCCCTCGGCGTCCTTGGACACGCCGACCAGGCGGCCCGGCAGCTGGCGCTTGAGCTTCTCCGGCACCGCCATGAAGGCAGCGTGCGGGCCGCCGTAGAACAGCGGGACGCCGAAGCGCTGGGTGGAGCCGATCGCGATGTCCGCGCCGAGCTCGCCAGGCGACTCCAGGACGGTCAAGGCGAGGATGTCGGCGTCGACGGTGACCAGGCCGCCGCGCTCGTGGATCGCCTCGATGACGGGGCGAGGGTCCGCGATGTCGCCCTCGGTGCCCGGGTAGGCCAGCACGGCGCCGACGAGGTCTTCGCCGACGACGCCCTGCGACAGGTCCGCGACCTCGACCTCAAGGTCGATGGCGCGGGCGCGCTCGCTGGCGACGGTGATGACCTGGGGGTGCAGGCGGGCGTCGAGAAGCACCCTGCGTCCCTTGCGCACCGCGCGCGACATGAGGCCGACGGCCTCGGCGGCGGCGGAGGCCTCGTCCAGCAGCGAAGCGTTGGCAATGTCCAGGCCGGTGAGGTCCTGCACCATGGTCTGGAAGTTGAGCAGCGCCTCCAGGCGTCCCTGGGAGATTTCCGGCTGGTACGGGGTGTAGGCGGTGTACCACCCGGCGTCCTCGATCACGCCGCGGCGGATCACTGGCGGGGTGAGCGTGGAGTTGTAGCCCTGGCCGTAGAAGGCCTTGAGCACGGTGTTCTGGCTTGCGATCTCGCGCAGGCGGTCCTGCGCCTCGTACTCCGTGAGCGCCTGCGGCAGCTGCAGCGGCCCGTCAGCGAGGATGCCCTTCGGCACCGCCGCACTGATCAGGGCGTCCAGCGACTCGTAACCCAGCGCGTCCAGCATGTGCCGCTGCTCGCTCTGGTCGGGGCCAATATGACGGGAGATGTAATCCAACAGGTGCTCCTTGGTCGAAAGTGGTGCCAAACACTGTCAGTATACGGTCTGGGCCTTAGGCGACTCGAACTGTGGGGGAGTCCCAGAACGCACACAGCGGCCCGGCCCCCGTTCGTGGGGGACCGGGCCGCTGTGTCGCTGTGCCGTTGATCCAGCGCCGGATCAGTCGGCGAAACTACAGGGCGAGGTCTGCCTCGAAGTCGCCGACCTCGATGCGGTCCTTGATCGTGGTAATGAAGCGACCTGCGTCTGCGCCGTCGACCAGCTGGTGGTCGTAGCTGAACGGCAGGTAGCACATCTGGCGGATCGCGATGGAGTCGATGCCGTCCTCGGTGACAATGACCGGGCGCTTCTCAATCGTCGCCGTGCCCAGGATGCCGGCCTGCGGCGGGGTGAGGATCGGGGTGTCCAGCATAGCGCCCTCGGAGCCGATGTTGGTCACCGTGAAGGTGGCACCGGTCAGGTCGTCCGGGCGCAGCTTCTTGTTGCGGGCGCGCTCGGCGAGGTCCTTGATGGCCTTGGCAATCTCGGCGAGGTCCATGTCCTGCGCCTTCTTGATCACCGGCACGAGCAGGCCCTGCGGGGTGTCCACAGCAATGCCGATGTTGACGTCGGAGTGGTAGGTGATCTCCTTGGTCTCCGCGTTGTAGGACGCGTTGACGTTCGGGTGGGAGACCAGCGCCTCGGCCGTCGCCTTGATGAAGAATGCAAGGTAGGTGATGTTCGTGCCGTGCTTCTCCACGAAGGCCGGCTTGACCTTCTTGCGCAGCTCTGCGACGCGGGTGACGTCGACCTCCTGCACGTGGGTGAGCTGGGCGGTGGTCTGCAGGGACTCGACCATCTTCGCAGCGGTGATCTCGCGGATGCGGTTGACCTTCTGCGTGGTGCCGATGAGCTTCTGCTTCTCCGGGTCAACGGACTTGGTGGACCAGTTTGCGCGAGCGCCCTTGGCGGCCGGCTTCTCGGCCGCGCCCTTGTCAGCTGCGGAAGCGCCCTTGTCAGCTGCGGCCTCGCCGTTAGCAGCAGCCAGCACGTCCTGCTTGCGGATGCGGCCTCCAACGCCGGTGCCCTCAACGGTGCTGAGGTCAACGCCGTGCTTGTCGGCCAGCTTGCGCACCAGCGGGGTGACGTACGGGACGTCGCCACCGCGGTTTGCCAGCTTCTCGGAAGCGCCCGCCTTCGGGGCCTCCTTCTTGGGGGCCTCCTGCTTCGGGGCAGCCTTCGGAGCTTCCTCCTTCGGCTCCTCTGCCTTGGCCGGAGCCTCTTCCTCAGCCTCGTCGGCTGCGTCGTCCGCGCCAGCGGCAGCGGCGTCTGCGTCGCCGACAACGGCGATGGCGCCGCCGACCTCGACGGTGTCGTCCTCTTCAGCCAGGATCTCCAGCAGGGTGCCGGCGACCGGGGACGGGATCTCGGTGTCGACCTTGTCGGTGGAGACCTCGAGCAGCGGCTCGTCGACCTCGACCTCGTCGCCGACCTCCTTGAGCCAGGTGGTGATGGTGCCCTCGGTGACGGACTCGCCGAGCTCCGGCATCTCAATCTTGGTGCCAGCGCCCGAGCCGGAGGACTTCTTCTCCTGCTTCGGAGCTTCCTGCTTCGGCTCCTCTGCGTTGGCCGGAGCCTCTTCCTCGGCTTCGGTCTCGTCGGCTGCGTCGTCCGCGCCAGCGGCAGCAGCGTCTGCGTCGCCGATGCGGGCGATGACCTCGCCGACCTCGACGGTGTCGTCCTCATCGGCCAGGACCTCAACCAGAGTGCCGGCGACCGGGGACGGGATTTCGGTGTCGACCTTGTCGGTGGAGACCTCGAGCAGCGGCTCGTCGACCTCGACTTCGTCGCCGACCTCCTTGAGCCAGGTGGTGATGGTTCCCTCGGTGACGGACTCGCCGAGCTCCGGCATCTCGACGTCGGTCGCGGAGCCGGATGCCTTCGGTGCGGTCTTGGCTTCCTGCTTCTCAGCCGGCTTTTCCTCTGCGGCCTCGTCCTTTTCCTCGGCCTTGTCGGCGGAGTCGGCGGAGCCAGCGGCTTCCTCGCCCTCCTCGCCGATGATGGCGATGACCTCGCCGACCTCGACGGTGTCGTCTTCCTCAGCCTTGACCTCAATGAGGACGCCGGCGACTGGAGACGGAATTTCGGTGTCGACCTTATCGGTTGAGACCTCGAGCAGGGGCTCGTCTACCTCGACGGTATCGCCGACTTCCTTCAGCCACGTGGTGATCGTGCCTTCGGTGACAGACTCGCCCAGCTCGGGCATCTCTACGGAGTGCGCCATGTTTTCTCAGTCTCCTCGTAGTTCAAGGTTGTAACGGAAGCTATACAGAAAACAGGCTACCCGCATTCTCCCGTATTCGTCGCGTTTGGGGGCACCATCGGTGGGGGCCTCAGCCGGGCGGCATCGCCTCGCCCGCGCGCCGGTTCCGTAAGATAAGGCGCGTGTTTAACCTTTTCGGCAAACGGAAACAGTCCTCCAGCTTCAAACCCCCGCGCGCGCCAGGCGGAACAATTCGCCCGGACGACGCCGAGTACCTGAAGCAGTGGGTGCGCGGCCGCAAGTTTGTCGAGGGCTACATCGAGCCGGAGACCATGGTCAACGAAATGTCGGTCGTGCTCGTCGATGAGCTGGGCAACTACACCCGCCGCCGCATCGGCGGGCCGAAAGGCATCGACCAGGTGGCCAAACTGCTGAGCATCTCGCTCTACGACGTTGAAGAGACCGGCTACCCCGACCGCATGCGCAAGAAGATGGAGCAGGAGCGCATTCTGCGCAAGCGCGAGGAGCAGCGGCAGCGCCGCGCCAAGTTCGAGCGCGGCGAGGACCCCTACAGTTAGGGGTTCATCGCTTATCGACGCCACCGCCCCCGGCCACACCTACTCACCCGCAAGCTGCGTGAGCGTCTCCACAATGGTGCGAACCGGCGCGCCGGTTGCCCTCTTTGGGGTGTAGCCGAATGGCGAGTCGGTGTTGAAGGCCGGGCCCGCGACGTCGATATGCGCCCACTGCGTCCCGTTGTCCTCCCCGGAGAACTTGGAGAGGTACAGCCCGGCGAACAGCATGCCGCCGGTGCGCGCGTTGTGGGTGTTGCGGATGTCCGCGATCGGGGACTTCAGCTGCGCCTCCTGCTCCTCGAGCAGCGGCATGGACCAGGCAGGCTCGCCGACGGCGCGGCCGTTCTCCGCGATGCGGTCGCGCAGCTCCTCCGTGCCCATCACACCGGCGGTGCGGGCACCGAGCGCCACCATCTGCGCGCCGGTGAGCGTGGCGGTCTCGATGAGGTAGGTGGGCTTGTCTTCCGCGGCGCGCGCCATCGCGTCGGCAAGCACCAGGCGGCCCTCCGCGTCGGTGTTGAGGATCTCCGAGGTCAGCCCGCCGTAGTGGGTGATTACGTCGCCCGGGCGGGTGGCGGAGCCGGACGGCATGTTCTCGGCGAGGGGCAGCCAGGCGTCGATAGGCATGGCCAGCTCGAGGCGTGCCGCGGCGACGATGGAAGCCAGCTGGGCCGCGGAGCCGCCCATGTCGCTGATCATGTCCTCCATGTGCGCGCCCGGCTTCAGGGAGATACCGCCGGTATCAAAGGTGATGCCCTTGCCCACCAACGCGGCGCTTGCCGCCTCGCCGTCCTGCGCGGTTGACGGAGCCCAGGACAGGTGCACCAGGCGCGGCGGGCGGGCCGAGCCCTTGCCCACAGCGGTGATGCCGCCGAAGCCGTGGTCCTCCAGGTACTGCTCATCAAAGACCTCGACGCTCAGCCCGACCTGCTCGCCGACCTCGCGCATGATCTCGGCGTACGCCTCGGGGTAGAGGTAGTTTGCCGGCGTGTTGACCAGGTCACGCGCCAAGTTGACGGACTCCGCGATGATGCGCGCGCGGTCGAACGCTGCTCGCTCCTCGTCGCCCGCAACGACCGTCACCGCGACCGGGGCGGGGGCGTCCTCCTCCGCGGACTTCAAGCCCTGGTAGGAGTAGGAGCCCAGCAGCAGGCCTTCCACTATCGGGCCCATGCCAAACTCCGTGCTCACCGCGACCTCCTCGATGCCGGAGAGGCTGCGCGCCGCCGTGCCGACGCCGCGACGCACGGACTCCTCGTCAACCTCGTCGGCAGGGCCCAAGCCGTAAGCGATAAACAGGGTGCCGCCGACCACGACGCGGTGCAGCTCGCCGGCCGCGCCCTTCGCGCCCACCTTCGCCAGGGCGTCGAGGACGCCGTCCGCAGTCAGCGCGGTCACGGGCAGCTCGACGCCGTCCTGGCCCGCAGCGACCGGGATCAGGCGCGCGGCCTGCAACGGGGCGGAATCCGCCAACGTCAGCGCCGCGGTGGTGCCGCGGGCGGGGAGTGCGCAAGTGAAAGTCATGTTGGGTTACCTTTCGATCAGGGAATCGTCGATAAGCTCTGCTGAATAAATTCCAGCCCTATTCAGCGTACTCGGGCTCCGGCGGGGCACTGCCCGAGTAGGGTGGGGCGCATGACAACGCTAGACTTCTCCATTTCGCAGCACCCGAACCCCGCAACCGACGCGGAGCGCGAAGCCATTTTGGCTGACCCGGCGTTTGGGCAAGAGTTCACCGACCACATGGTTTCCATCGAGTGGACCGAGGACAAGGGCTGGCACGACGCGCAGGTGCGCCCGTATGGGCCCATCTCCCTGGACCCCGCGACCAACGTCTTCCACTACGGGCAGGCCATTTTTGAGGGCCTGAAGGCGTACCGCCACGCCGACGGTTCCATCAGCACCTTCCGGCCGGAGCAGAACGCGAAGCGCATGCAGCACTCCGCCCACCGTCTGGCCATGCCGGAGCTGCCGGAGGAGTTGTTTATCGAGTCGCTGCGCCAGCTGGTGAGCATCGATAAGGCGTGGGTGCCCGAGGCGGGCGGCGAGGCCGCGCTGTACCTGCGTCCCTTCATGATCGGCACCGAGAAGACCCTGGGCGTCAAGCCCTCCCATTCGTACATGTTCTACGTCATCGCCTCGCCCGCGGGCGCGTACTTCTCCGGCGGCGTGAAGCCGGTCTCCGTGTGGGTGTCTAAGGAGTACGTCCGCGCCGCGCCGGGCGGCACTGGCGACGCAAAGTTCGCCGGCAACTACGCGGGCTCGCTGCTCGCGCAGGCGGAGGCCCAGGAGAAGGGCTGCGACCAGGTGGTCTGGCTCGACGCCATCGAGCGCAAGTACATCGAGGAGATGGGCGGCATGAACCTCATGTTCGTCGAGGGCTCCGGGGACGACGCCACACTGGTCACCCCGGCGCTGTCCGGTTCGCTGCTCGCCGGCATCACCCGCAAGTCGCTGCTCCAGGTCGCGGAAGACGCCGGCTTGGGCACTGAGGAGCGCAAGATCACCGTGGAACAGTGGCGCGAGGGAGTGGAAAACGGCACGATCACGGAGACGCTGGCGTGCGGCACCGCTGCGGTGCTCACCCCGGTGGGGCGCGTGCGTAGTGCGGACGGCGAGTTCACCATCAACAACAATGAGGCCGGTCCGATCACGATGTCGCTGCGCGAGCGCCTGCGGGGAATCCAGAACGGCAGCGTGGAGGACACCCACGGGTGGAACGTCACGCTGGTTGAGGCGTAGAGCGCCTCACCCGGCCTAGCGCGGCTCCGGCCGGCTCGTGGCACGCAGCTGCGTGAGCGCCTCGGCTGCCATCTCCGCGGCCATGTTGACCTGCGGCAGCGCGGCCAGCGCGCCCGCCGCCTGGCCCGTGGTCATGTCCAGGGCAAGCACCGGGGTCAGCTCGAGCGCCTGGAGGCAGCCGATGTGCGCCGGCTCTGGGCTTACCCCGCCGGCGATGCACCAGCGCTTCGTGCCGGGGGCGAGTCGCTCTGCTGTGTAGGCGGCGACGGAGGGGAGCGCGGCGTCGATAAGCACTGGCGTCCTGCGCGCCGCGGACTGGGCGACGAGGCCCACGAGGAAGGCCATGTCGGGGCCAGAGATCTCCGCGAGCACGCGCTCAACGTTGTCGGCGATGGTGCGGGCGCGGAACATTGCGTCGCGGATCGCGGCGACCTTGACCTTCCACACCTCGTCGTTGATCCCGGAGCCGCGGCCGATCGCCTTGACCGGCTCGGTGCGCGTGAGTGTGCCGTACACCGCGGCGGCGACCGTGGTATCGCCGACGCCCACGTTGCCGGGGATGATGAGGTCGGTGCCGGAATCCACCTCGTGGTCGGCCACCTCCATGCCCCGCGCGATGGCAGCGGCGCACTGCTGCGTGGTCATCGCGGGCTCCACGTCGATCGCGCCGGTGACCTCGTCGAAATCGTCTACCACGCGCACCGACGCCCCCGCGGCGCGCGCCGCGATGTGCGCCGGACCCGCGCCGGCCTCAAGCTGTTCCAGCAGCGTCGCGCCTGCGTCCGGCTCCCACGCGGACACGCCGCGCTGGGCTACGCCGTGGCGAGCGGCAACGATGACCGCGCGCGGGTGGGCGAACGGCGCGGGCGTCGACGCCCCCTGCACCCCCGCGACCCACGCGCCGATGTCGGCCAACCGGCCCAGGTTCCGCCCCGGCACGGAGCGCGCGAGGAGGCGCGACACGTTCCGCGCGCGGCCGAGATCGGGGGATTGCACGGGCGCGAAGTCGACGCCGGCCAGATGGGGCTCGGTCATGGCTTAGACCTTCTCGCCGATGCTCACCTGCGGTTTGGGCGAGCGCCAGTTGCGCGGCTGCGACGCGCGAGAGAACGCGTACATACCCAGGCCGAAGCCGGTCTCGGTGGTGCCCGGGAACTTGGCGCGCACCGCGTTGTTCACGCGCTTGCCAATCACGAAGGCCTCGATGAAGATGGCCAGGATAAACAGCATGGTCAGCCCGGAGAGCACCGCGGACACCTCGGGCAGCCACGTGCCAATGAACAGGACCACCACGAGCACAAGCGCGACCGGCATCACGTAGTTGTTGAAGAAGCGGCGCGCGTCGACCCAGTCGCGCGCGTAGCGGCGCACCTCGCCCTTGTCGCGGTCCATGAGGTAGCGCTCGTCGCCAGCGTCGATGCGCGCCTGAATCTCCTTGTTCGCGCGGCGGTTCTCCGCGCGCTGCTCCTTCTTGTAGGCCCTCCACTCCTCCTTCGACATGGAGGCCTTGAGCTCCTTGTTCTTCTGCGCGCGCTGCGCCTGCGTCATGTTGTCAGGGTCGCGCACAACGCCGCGCTTGACCTCCTGGTCGTGGCGCTTCGGGGTCGGCCGCCCCTTCGGCGGCGTGTAGCCCTTCGGGTACTTGGGCTCGTCGTGTGCATCGCTTATCGACGCCCCCTTGTCCCCACCGGATGCCCCACCGATCTCCGCGGCGGAGATGGCGGTCGAGCCGCCCCCGGCCCGCTGCTCGGACTGTTGCTCAGATTTCTGCCATGGGAGTTTCACGCACTCTAGGCTACAAGGCGCCGCCCGGAAAGGAGCAATGCGCTGCCGGGAATAATCGCCCACGGCCCCGCGTTGCGAGGCGTGAGGAAACCCCACCGACCCCACCGATGCTGCGCGGGCAGTATGATGGGGCAAACTCCGGCCACATATATAAGGAGAGATTTCAATGACTGCACCTACCTCTGCAACTGGTGTGAACCTGACCGAGGCCGCCGCGGCGAAGGCCAAGGCGCTGCTGGACCAGGAAGGCCGCACCGACCTGTCCCTGCGCATCGCCGTGCAGCCGGGTGGCTGCGCTGGTCTGCGCTACCAGCTGTACTTCGACGACCGCGACCTGGACGGCGACAAGGCCGACGAGGTCGGCGGTGTCCGTCTCGTTGTGGACAAGATGAGCGTGCCCTACCTGATGGGCGCCACCATCGACTTCGCCGACACGATCGAGCAGCAGGGCTTCACCATCGACAACCCGAACGCCGGTGGCTCCTGCGCTTGCGGCGACTCCTTCAACTAAGTCGCAACGCGAAAGAATCCCGCCCTCCACACAGGCGACAAGCTGTGTAGCGGACGGGATTCATTTCTCATAGGCCGATTGTTTCTGCGTTATTCGCAGGCGACGCCATCGCCGTCGCGGTCCAAGGCGGAGCGGTAGCCAGGCTCATAGTCGTAGATGGGATTTACACCAGCCTCGCGGGCTGCAGCGCAATTGCGGTAGTAGCCGTTTGCAGGCCGCTTCCCGTTCTGATTAGCGGGTGCGGGGCGCGCTTGGGGTGCTGGTGCTGGAGCTGGTTTGGGCACAGACCGCGGGGCCGGAGCAGGCTTGGGTGCTTGCCGCGGAGCGTTCGCTGGTGCTGTGTTCTGGCGGGGCGCCGGCTTCTGTGCCGGTGCTTTTGCTCGGGGGCGGGGCCCAGGAATAACTCCCGGAAGGGGGTTAGGGATGAGTCGCTGCTGGACTGCCCAAACTGTCGCGCCAGCGCCCAAGCCAACGACCGCAAGAATGGCGGCAATCGTAATGGCAGCGGCTGCGCCTGTGGAGAGCTCATTGTCTTCTGCGTGAGCAGCCTCTTGCGAAGTAACCTCGGTAGCTTGCGCATTCGGCACAGACGTTAGGGAAAACATGCATGCGCCAGCCAGCCCTAGCGCCAGAATTGACTTTTTCATAACTAAAGAATAGCAGCATGCTTTGAATTGCCTTGTAGTTTGGATGGCGTGATGTTGCGCACTTTCTGAACCTCGTCTACGCCCCGCAGCCGTGCTGCTCGCGCAGCCACGTCTTCGCTTCGTCGAGGGCCTCGTCCCCGGTGGAGGTGGGGGAGTCGGGCTGGATCGGATACTCGGCGAACTCTTCGCCCGTTCGGGCCTTGTCCTTAGCCATGGTGAGCATGAGTACGCTGCCATCCGGGAAGTCGTAGAGCATGTTCGCGGAGGCGAAACCAGCCGTGGGGGTGCCGAAGGAGCGTGCGGTGTCCAGACCGCGGAAAGCGAGCATGGTTGCCTCGCCGGAGGAGGCGGTGGTGGCGTCGACAAGCACTGCGGTGGGCGCTTCCCACTTACCGCCTGCAGTTTCCAGCGGGGTGCCGCCGCCGCTGACCGCGTTGCCGTCGACCGTGACCTGAGACGTGTTGACGCGGCTGACGAACTCGAGCGCCGTCCCGTCGGGCAGGAGCGGGGACAGGCCGGCGATCATGGGGCCCATGTCGCCGCCGTCGTTGCCCCGGAGATCAACGATTGCGCCGCACGCCCCGCCGTCCCGGGCCTCGAGCAGTCCACTGGTGAGGGTGTCCGCGTACTGCTGGATTTCATCGTTCCGGCCGATGCCCGGCACAGTTGCGACCGCGACGTTTCCCACCGTTGTCACTCCGACCTGGGCAGTAGGGCTGCCTTCTTCGGCGTCGGGCTGCTGGGTTTCCGCCGGAATGAGCCTGGAGTGCTTGCCGCCGGCGGCGTGGACAGCCTGGTCGAGCACGTCCAGGAGCTCGGCCTGGTGCTCCGCGCCCTCCGCAGCCTCCTCTGCCTTGGCTCGAGCGGCGGCGAACTCCTCCGAGTCTCCGTAAAGCCCCATGGACTCAGACAGGTCGAGCACCGTGCGGGCGTAGCGCTGCGGAGAATCTTTGCCCAGGAACTTTGCCTGGCCGGTCATCTGCGCGGAGAGTGTCGGCCCCCAGACGTAGCAGGCGGCCGCGAGGGCCAGGCCGATGGCGACTACGACGCCGCCGAGGACGAGAAGAATTTTCTTTGCTGTACTCATGGTGTCCATTCCACCGTGGCGGCGGGGCTCGGACAATGGTGGCAACCGGAGTCTTTGGGTAGAGCTAGCGCTACCCCTTGAGCTCGCGCAGCTACTTCGCCGGCGGCCGGTGCTGCCTGGCGCAAATGGAACTAGCTCCATCTGGACGGATGCTGCCTGCAAAACGCCTGGTCGGCTGGGGTCGCCCGGTGCAAATGGAGCTAACGCCATGTAGATAGCTGTGTCGGGGAAACGCCCGGTCGGCTGGGGCTGCCAAGTGCAAACGGAGCTAGCTCCATGTGGATAGGTGTGTCGGGGAATCGCCTGGTCGGCTGGGGCTGCCCGGTGCAAATGGAGCTAACGCCATGTAGATAGCTGTGTCGGGGAAACGCCCGGTCGGCTGGTGCTGCCAAGTGCAAACGGAGCTAGCTCCATGTGGATAGGTGTGTCGGGGAATCGCCTGGTCGGCTGGGGCCGCCCGGTGCAAACGGAGCTAGCTCCATCTAGACGCACGTGGCCCGTAAAACGCCCGGCCGGCTGGTGCTGCCAGGTGCAAACGGAGCTAGCTCCATCTAGACGGACGCTGCCCGTAAAACGCCTGGTCGCGGACCCCGGCGCCGCCCAAAGGGAGCTAGCTCCATTTGCCCCGTGTGCACCCAGCCCCCTTTGCGCACCCAGCGCCCCCCGTGCGCACCCAGCCCCGGCGTGCCCCCCGGATCCGCCAGCCCACGCAGGACCCCCAAACGCGGCCGCCCGTTTACAGCTTGACCGGGTACTCCTTGTGCTCGATCTGCGGGTCGATACGGTGCTCGACGAAGATGCCGTGCCACACCATAAACGCCAGCACGGTCCACAGGCGCCGCGAGTGATCCGAGATGCCGTCGCGGTGCTCCTTGAGCATCTCCAGCACGGCCTTCTTGTCAAAGATGTGCTCGGTCTGCGACTCGTTGATGGTGTCCTGCGCCCAGCCGTACAGTTCCTCGCCGGCGAGCCAGTGGCGCATCGGCACCGGGAAGCCGAGCTTGCGGCGGTTGAGCACGTGCGCGGGCACGATTTGCTCCATCGCGCGGCGGAGCGCGTACTTGGTCGTCCCGTTCGCAATCTTCTGCTCATGCGGGATCGTCTGCGCGACCTCGAACACTTCCTTGTCCAGGAAGGGCACGCGCAGCTCGAGTGAGTTGGCCATGTTCATCTTGTCCGCCTTCACCAGGATGTCGCCACGCATCCAGGTAAAGAGGTCAAGGTTCTGCATGCGCGCCACCGGGTCCATGCTTGTCGACGCCGCGTAAATCGGCGCCGTGACCTCGCGGTGGTCCCACTCGCGCTTCGCCCAGGGAAGCACCCGCTCCAGCTGCTGGAAGTTGAAGGACCGTGCGTTGCCGTAATAGCGGTCTTCCATCGGTGTGGTGCCGCGCTCGAGCAGGCTCTTGCCCTTCATGCCTTCCGGTAGGACCTGTCCGAGCCTGTTTAGCCCGCGCAGCAGGGGAGAGGGGAGCTTCTCAAACGGAGCGAGCGACAGCGGCTCCTTGTAGATGGTGTAGCCGCCGAACAGCTCGTCGGCGCCCTCGCCGGACAGCACGACCTTGACGTGCTTGCGCGCTTCCTGGGCCACGAAGAACAGGGGCACGAGCGACGGGTCGGCGACGGGGTCGTCGAGGTACCACATGATCCTCGGGATGGCGTCGGCGTACTCCTCGGGGGAGACGATCTTCACGATGTGCTCTACGCCGATGGCCTCGGCAGACTCGGCCGCCACGTCGACCTCCGAGTAGCCTTCGCGCTCAAAGCCGGTGGTGAAGGTGAGCAGGTCCGGGTTGTGGCGCTTTGCCAGCGCGGCGATTGCGGTGGAGTCGATACCGCCGGAGAGGAAGGAGCCGACGGTAACGTCCGCACGCATGTGCTTCGCCACCGAGTCCTCAAGCGCCGCTGCGATGCGGTCGTAGAGGTCTTGCTCCTTGTCCTTGGTCACCGGGGTGGTGCGGAAATCGGGCTTGAAGTAACGCTCCGCGTGGACCTCGCCGCCCGGGGTCAGGGTGACGGTGCAGCCGGACTCTACGCGGCGAATTCCGGCGTGCAGTGTCTCTGGCTCAGGGACGTACTGCAGGTCCACGTAATGCTCGATGGCGCGACGGTCCAGGCCGTTGTCTTGACCGGAGAGGTCAAGGCCCAACTGCTCGGACATGTTCAGGATGGACTTCTTCTCGGAGGCGAAAACGGTACCGGCGTCGGTCGTGGCGTAGAACAGCGGCTTGATGCCAAACAGGTCGCGGGCGGCAAACATCGTCTTGGTCTCGGTATCCCAGATCACGATGCCGAACATGCCGCGCAGGTGCTTGACCACATCCTTGCCCCAGTGGTGGTAGCCCACCACAATCGGCTCGCCGTCGCCGGAAGTATTGAACGTGTAGCCGGCGGCCTGGAGCTCTTCGCGCAGCTCGATGTAGTTGTAAATCTCCCCGTTGAACGTCATGGCGTAGCGCTCGGGGTTCTCGGCCGGGCCCCAGCGCAGCGGCTGGTGGGAGTGCTCGAGGTCAATGATGGCCAGGCGGTTGAAGCCGAACACTGCGTCGTCGTCGTGCCAGGTGCCGGCGGCGTCCGGGCCACGGTGGTACATGCACGGCAGCGCGTCGTCCACGGCTGGGACGAAGGTGCTGGCGTTGGATCCGGCGGTAAGCATTGCAAGCAGGCCACACATCGTAAGTTGAACCTTCTCCTTATATATACGGTGCGCCGCAAGCATCGGCCGGGGCGCGTCATGATGTGTTCCAGGATAAGGTTCCGAGGGCTGGAACGGCGAACCAGACGTGGCCGCGGTGGTTCAACCTTTAGCCCGTCCCCGATTGGGGGCCAACTTTCGGATGAACTTTTTGGCGAAAAATCCGTTTTTTGGGTGACACAGACCACGCTGTGGGTGGGGGATGGGGAAAAGCCAAGGGTGGCGGGTGTGCGTCGAGAAGCGAAAGCTTGGCGCGTTGCGGCTCCAATCTGCAATTCCGTGCCTGCCCGCTGGATGAACTATTCTGACTGGGTAGGAATGGGTAGGAATGCTCTGGCATTTCTATGAACGTTCATCGTTTTCAACGAATTGAAGTGTGGACAGGAAGGCAGACACACGTGGAAAAGGAAACAAAGCGCAGCTTTGCCCGGAAGCTCGGTGTAGCAGGCTCGCTCCTGCTCGGTGGCTTCGCGCTCGCTGGCTGCAGCGTTGCTCCCCCGGAGGCCCTCGCTAACGTGCTGGACATGGGCTGGCCGGACCCGATTACGCCGGAGGGCACTGAGCTGTACAACTTCTGGGTGTGGGTCTGGGTTGCCGCCTGGATTGTCGGCATCATCATGTGGGGCCTGTTCCTCACCGCTGTGTTCAAGTGGAACCGCAAGGCCAAGGAAAAGAAGGGTGAGGGCGAGTTCCCGAAGCAGCTGCAGTACAACGTCCCGCTGGAGCTTGCGCTGACCATCGTGCCGATCGTCATCGTTATGGTCCTGTTCTTCTTCACCGTGCAGTCGCAGACCAAGGTCACCGCGCTGGACAAGGATCCGAAGGTGACCGTGGACGTCACCGCGTTCCAGTGGAACTGGAAGTTCGGCTACGCCGAGCTCGACGGCGAGTTCACCAACAACGGCCAGAAGTACGAGGGTGTGGACAAGGAGCGCCAGGCGCTCGCCGAGGAGACCAAGCACGATCCGGAAGACATGCCGAACGCGAACCCGATTCACGGTATGTCCCAGGGCGACCAGTCGTATCTGAACTTCAACAAAATCGAGACCATCGGTTCCACCGAGGAAATCCCGGTGCTGGTGCTGCCGACCGACACGCCGATCGAGTTCCGTCTCGCATCCGGCGACGTCTCCCACGCGTTCTGGATTCCGGAGTTCCTGTTCAAGCGCGACGTCTACGCACACCCGGAGGCGAACCAGCAGCAGCGCAGCTTCCAGATCGAGCGCATTGAGAAGGAAGGCGCATTCGTCGGCCGCTGTGCCGAGATGTGCGGTACCTACCACTCGATGATGAACTTCGAGCTCCGCGCAGTCTCGCCGGAGAAGTTCAAGGACTACATGGAGTTCCGCGAAGCCAACCCGGAGGCGCCGAACTCGGACGCGCTGAAGGCTATCGGCGAGGAGCCGTTCGCAACGACCACCCACCCGTTTGTCACTGACCGCACCGCAACCCGCGACGGCGATAACGCCGTTGTCGCTGCCAACAACTAAGAAAGAGGAAGTGTAGAACTATGGGTCCTGGCGCAAAAGTTTTCTACGCAATCGGCACCTTCTTGGGTCTGATGGCGGTGATCTACATCTTCGCCACGAGCTGGATTGGTGAAGATGCTTACCTGTTCGGCCTCGAGTGGGTCGGCGGCGTTGCCCTCGTTCTGGCAACCGCCCTGTGCTTCATGATGGGTGTGTACCTCGACTTCACCGAGCGACGCATGGACGTCGTCCCCGAGGACTGGGAAGAGGCGGAGATCGAAGACGGCGCGGGCGTGCTCGGCTTCTTCTCCCCGCACTCCATTTGGCCGTTCGCAATGTCCGGCGCGGTGCTCTTCCTCGGCTTGGGTATCGCCTTCTACCAGCTGTGGCTGATCGCCTTCGGTGCAGTGTTCCTCATCTGGACCACCACCCAGCTCAACCTGCAGTACGGCATCCCGCGCGAGAAGCACTAACTGCTCCGCCCCGCTGCCTTCGCGGGTCCGCAAGCCTCGGCACTTCGGTGCCGGGGCTTTTTGCTTAGCGACGCCCACCCGCCCAGGGGTCAACCGAAAGTAGGTCCGCGCGCCAAATCCCCTGGGAGAAAATGTGAGAAGTGACACATTCGGGAACTTGGGGAACCAGCAGTGCGACCGTGAATCCGTCGGTCGGGGAGGGGCACGGGGTTGTGGAAATCGATGCCCGGCGGCGCTCGCTTGTGTCGTGTTGGTGTGACCAGGGACGATGCGCGTCGTAAAGCGCGGGCCAAAAGTTCCCGAGTTTTTCAAAAAGTTTTCCGTAACCGTTGTTCGCGCTGAAACGGCAGGTTGGGGCATGCCTGTCAGAGAAAGTCCGGGGGTATTCGAGGTGACTTTAAGGCGGAAACGCGCCATAATCACATGCGTGACGACCGCAATTACTAATCAAGGTATGGCGACACCGCAGAATCGTGTCCCAGTGCTGAACCGACCCAACATGGTCAGCGTTGGCACGATGGCGTTCCTCGCCCAAGAGTTGATGTTCTTTGCCGGCTTGTTCGCGATGTACTTCACGTCGCGCGCAAACGGCCTGGCCGCCGGAGACTGGGCGCACCAGACGGAAAACCTGAACGTTATTTTTGGCCTCATCATTACTATCGTTCTGCTGGCTTCCTCGGTGACGTCCCAGGTGGGCGTATTTGCTGCAGAAAGGGGTGACGTATTCGGGCTTCGCAAGTGGTTCTCCGTAACCATTCTGCTCGGTGTGGTCTTCCTGGGCCTCGTCGCGTTTGAGTGGACTGAGATGGTGCACGAGGGCGTGACGCCGCAGGCAAGCGTCTACGGCTCGGTGTTCTACATCATCACCGGATTCCACATGGCGCACGTGACCGCGGGCATCCTCGCGTTTATCGTGGTGCTGCTCCGCGTTTCCAAGTCGAAGTTCACCCCGGCGCAGGCTACGGCCGCAATGGTGACCTCCTACTACTGGCACTTCGTGGACGTCGTGTGGATCGGCGTGTTCACCACGATCTACCTCGTCCAGTAGCCGGCCTAGTAACCGTTTGAATAGTCGCTAAAAGGAAACAAGATGGAAAACACACCAAAGAAGAAGCGCATTGGTCGCAAGACCAGGCGCACGGTCGCTGGTGCAGCCGCGCTCACGCTCGGCCTCTCCGGCGCCGGCCTCTTGGCATCCGCACTGGCCCCGAACGCTCAGGTTGCTAACGCCGAGCGAGACGAGCAGGCGATGATCCAAGAAGGCAAGGACATCTACGACGTCGCGTGTATCACCTGCCACGGCGCCAACCTGCAGGGCGTTGAGGACCGCGGCCCGTCCCTGATCGGTACCGGTGAAGGCGCCGTGTACTTCCAGGTCAACTCCGGCCGTATGCCGATGATGTCCAACGACGCGCAGGCTGAGCGCAAGCGTCCGCGCTACACCGAGTCCCAGGCACTCGCCCTCGCTGCGTACGTCGCGGCGAACGGTGGCGGCCCCGAGCTCGTGTACGACAAGGACGGCAGCGTCGCCATGGAGTCGCTGCGCGGTAAGGACTACGACGGCAAGATTCAGGCCGCCGACGTTGCCCGCGGTTCCGAGCTCTTCCGCCTGAACTGCGCGTCTTGCCACAACTTCACCGGCCGCGGCGGTTCGCTGTCGTCCGGTAAGTACGCACCGGCCCTGGATCCCGCCAACGAGCAGGAGATCTACCAGGCGATGCTCACCGGCCCGCAGAACATGCCGAAGTTCTCTGACCGTCAGCTCTCTGCTGATGAGAAGCGAGACATCATCGCCTACATCAAGTCGGCTAAGGAGACCCCGAGCCCCGGCGGCTACGCCCTGGGCGGCCTCGGCCCGGTTTCTGAGGGTATGGCTATGTGGATGATTGGCGTGACCTTGGTCGCCGCCGCTGCTATCTGGATTGGATCGCGTTCATGAGTGATGTAAAGAAGAACTACACAAACGAAGAGCTGGACCGCATGAGCAATGCGGAGCTGGCCGCGCTGGGCACCGAGCTTGACGACGTCACCGTTGCCTACCGCAAGGAGCGTTTCCCGGTCGAGGGCGACCCGCGCGAGAAGTCCGCAGCCGCAGGTATCAACGCCTGGCTGCTGGTTTCGGTCCTGTGCGGCATCGCGTTCCTCGGCGTCTACCTCTTCTGGCCCTGGGAGCCGAAGTTCCACGGCGACGAGGATCTGTGGGTCTACACCCTGTACACCCCGCTGTTGGGCCTGACCTCCGGTCTTGGCTTTGTCACGCTGGGCATTGCAATCATCCAGTACGTGAAGAAGTTCATCCCCGAGGAGATCTCGGTACAGCGCCGCCACGACGGCCGTTCCAGCGAGCTGGATCGCCGCACGACGACGGCGCTGCTGAACGACGCTTGGGAGACCTCGACCTTTGGCCGTCGTAAGGCCATGCAGGGCCTCCTTGGCGGCGCTGGCGTGCTGGCCGGTCTCATGGTCATCGCCCCGCTGGGCGGTCTGATCAAGAACCCGTGGCGCCCGCGCACCGAGCTCGGCTACATGGGCGACGGCACGCTGTGGACCCACGGTTGGACCATTCAGGACCAGGGCGTCAAGGTCTACCTCGGCCGCGACACCGGTGCAATCGCCGAGCTGCACGAGGGCGAAACCGGTTCGCACTACAGCACCGCCGGCGTCTCCCGCCTGGTGCGCATGCGCCCGGAGGACTTGGCTGCCGCGTCCATGGAGACTGTCTTCCCCCTCTACGAGGAGGACGTCAACGACGGCAAGGAGTACGACCCGAACCGCGACGTGTACGAGCACCACATGCACTCGCTGCACGGTCCGCGTAACTCCGTCATGCTGATTCGCCTGCGTTCGCAGGACGCACAGCGCGCCGTTGAGCGCGAAGGCCAGGAGGACTTCCACTACGGCGACTACTACGCATACTCGAAGATTTGCACGCACATCGGTTGCCCGACCTCGCTGTACGAGGCCCAGACGAACCGCATCCTGTGTCCGTGCCACCAGTCGCAGTTCGACGCACTGCACTACGGCAAGCCGGTCTTCGGCCCGGCCGCCCGTGCGCTGCCGCAGCTTCCTGTGACTGTTGACGAAGAAGGTTACCTCATCGCCAACGGCAACTTCATCGAGCCCGTCGGCCCGGCATTCTGGGAGCGTAAGTCCTAATGAGTACTAAACTTGCACAAGTCGCGGACAATGTTGATTCGCGGTACACAATCGCTGGGGTGCTTCGCCCCCAGCTGAACAAGGTCTTCCCGAGCCACTGGTCGTTCATGCTCGGCGAGATGGCCCTGTACAGCTTCATCATTCTGTTGTTGACCGGTGTCTACCTGGCGCTGTTCTTCGACCCGTCTATTACCAAGGTCATCTACGACGGCGCGTACCTCCCGCTTAACGGTGTGGAGATGTCGCGCGCATACGCAACTGCACTGAACATCTCGTTCGAGGTCCGCGGCGGCCTGTTCGTCCGCCAGATGCACCACTGGGCAGCGCTGATGTTCATGATGTCGATGTTCGCCCACATGATGCGCATCTTCTTCACCGGCGCGTTCCGTCGCCCGCGTGAGGCGAACTGGATCATCGGTGTCACCCTGGTGCTCCTGGGCATGATCGAGGGCTTCATGGGGTACTCCCTGCCGGACGACCTGCTCTCCGGCGTCGGTCTGCGCATTATGTCCGCCATCATCGTCGGTATTCCGATCATCGGTACCTGGATGCACTGGGCCATCTTCGGTGGCGACTTCCCGTCGGACCTCATGCTGGATCGCTTCTACATTCTGCACGTGCTGATCGTGCCGGGCATCATCCTCGCGCTGATCGCAGCTCACCTGCTGCTCGTCTGGTTCCAGAAGCACACCCAGTTCCCGGGCCCGGGCCGTACCGAGAACAACGTCATTGGTATCCGCATCATGCCGGTCTTCGCCGTCAAGGCAATCGGCTTCATGATGTTCGTCTTTGGCGTCCTCGCAGCGATGGCCGGTCTGACCACCATCAACAGCATCTGGATGCTTGGCCCCTACAACCCGTCGCAGGTCTCCGCAGGTTCGCAGCCTGACGTCTACATGCTCTGGACCGATGGTGCCGCCCGTGTCATGCCGGCATGGGAGCTTTACCTGGGTAACTACACGATCCCGGGTGCCTTCTGGGTCGCCCTGCTCTGTGGTCTGCTCGTGGTCCTGCTGATCACCTACCCCTTCATCGAGAAGAAGATCACCGGCGACGACGCGCACCACAACCTGCTGCAGCGTCCGCGCGACGTTCCAGTGCGCACCTCCATCGGTGTCATGGCGCTCGTGTTCTTCCTGCTGCTGACCATCTCCGGTGGTAACGACCACGTGGCCCACTTCTTCCAGATCTCGCTGAACGCGATGACCTGGTTCGGCCGCATCGGTCTGATCATCCTGCCGCCGCTGGCTTACTTCATCACCTACCGCCTGTGCATCGGCCTGCAGCGCTCCGACCGAGAGGTCCTGGAGCACGGCATCGAGACCGGCGTGATCAAGAAGCTGCCGAACGGCGCGTTCGTGGAGATCCACCAGCCGCTCGGTCCGGTGGACGAGCACGGCCACCCGGTCCCGCTCGAGTACGCCGGTGCCCCGGTTCCGAAGCAGCTCAACCAGCTTGGCTTCGCTGACTCCGAGACGGTTGGTACTTTCAAGTCCTCCGAGCTTGGTGTCACCGAGCGCGTTCGCGACGCGGAGGCGCAGAAGCACCACGAGGAGATCGAGACGTTGCGCAAGCTCGAAGAGACGAAGCACCTCTCCGACCGCAACGCCACCGACGAGCCGAGCCACTAGGCTGCGCCACAGTAATTCGCGGTCGCTGGAAGGCCCCTTTCCCAGAATGGGAAAGGGGCCTTCGTCGTGCGCTGCTACGCGTTGGCGATGATGACCTTCATCGCCTGGTGCTCCTCGGCGTGCGCGAACGTCTCCCACGCCTCATCCAGCTCTGTAAACGTGAAGTGGTGGGTGGCCAGCGAGTTGATCGGCAGGTCCGAGTTCTGGACCGCCTTGAGCAGCATGCCCGTTGTGTTCGCGTTCACGAGTCCGGTGGTGACGGTGAGGTTCTTGATCCACATCTTCTGCAGCTCAAAGTCGACCGGCTTTCCGTGCACACCGACGACGGCAATGTGGCCGCCCTCCTTGACGTTTTCGGCGCACGTTGCCCACGTAGCCGGCAGCCCGACCGCCTCGATGGCAGTGTCCACGCCGTAACCGTCCGTGATGGAAGCGACGTGGGCCGCGACGTCCTCCTTAGCCGGGTTCACCGTGTACGTCGCACCCATCTCCTTGGCCTTGGCCAAACGATTGTCGTCCATATCCACCACAGTGATTGATGCGGGGGAGTAGAACTGCGACGTGAGCAGCACGCCCATCCCTACCGGTCCCGCACCGACAATGAGCACGTCCTTGCCGGGCGCGACGGCACCATTTTGCACGCCGATCTCGTGGCCCGTGGGCAGCGCATCAGACAGGAAGACCGCTACCTCCTTGTCCAGTGTCTCCGGCAGGTGGTAGAGCGAGTTATCCGCGAACGGGGTGCGCACGTACTCCGCGAGCGTGCCGTCGATCATGTAGCCCAGGATCCAGGACCCGCCGTTGCGGCAGTGGCTGTACAGCTGCTTCTGGCAGTTCTCGCACGTGCCGCATCGCGATACGCAGGAGATGAGGACCTTGTCGCCCGGTTTGAAGTTCTTCACGGAGTCGCCGACGGCCTCGACCGTGCCGATACCTTCGTGTCCAAGGATGCGCCCGTTCCATTCGCCGGTGCGCTCGCGCTCGGTGGCCTCAATCTCCGGGTTCTTGCCGTGGAAGATGCCGAGGTCGGTGCCACAGATCGTCGTGGTGTCCACGCGGATGATGGCGTCGGTTGGCTCGAGAATCGTGGGTTTGGGGCGGTCTTCGATGCGCACGTCGTTCGCACCGTAATAGGTCAGTGCTTTCATTGGGCGATCCTTCCTGTAGGGGGTATCGGTATAGACCCAATTTTACGGCGAGGAGCATGCTTGCCGACGCCCTTCTGCCCCCGTTGCACCCGCCAAAATTGCCCCTGTGTCTAACGTCACAGTAGTTTCGTAAATGGCGCAGCGTACAGCTGTAGTCAATCAGTGGAATTTCCGCGCTGGTCGGTTTAGTGCAGGTCAATGGATAGAAATCGGGGTACGGGCGGCGCGAATTGAGGGGGAGTGGTGGCGTCGATAAGCGGGCAAAGCCTTTGCAAAGATTCAATAACGGATTAGTAACACTCTCAGTGTTGGACAAACTTGTTGCCGTTTCGTAATCTAATCGAGACATTGCGACAACAGCCGTTGCTTGCAAGGTACGAAAACAGAACATATGAGCCGAATTCCGCGGACCGAGTGAGATGCACGAGCGATGTGGAACCGGGAACCCGCACTTTCCTACAAGGGCGGATGGCGTGCAGAGGTACGTCAGGGCGCATTCTCAGGGCCCAGCCCGACAGGCAACCCGGTAGGCGAAGAGAAGATATGGAGAAACTTACAATGGCTAAGCACCGTCGCCAGAACAATTCCGCAGTGCGCACCGTCGCAGCTGCCACGGCCGTCGTCGCAGGCGCGACTCTGATGGTCCCGACCCAGGCTTCCGCCGCTGAGGTCCGCGTCCCGAACACCCCGGTTGCTGCGCAGATCCCGGGCATTGAGAACATTCCGGGTGTTGCAAACATCCCGGGCATCGAGGCTTGGGTCCCGTCCCTGGCAGGCAAGGCCGATGGCGGCCAGTACCGTCAGGCCCTGTCTCAGGTGAAGGCGCTGCCGGGGATTGCCAATGTCCCGGGCTTCAACCAGTTCATCGCCAACGTCGAAGCACAGGTCCTGCCGGAGGCTCCGGCACCGGCCGTCGCTCAGCAGTACTCCGCTCCGGTGTCTGCGCCGGCGCCGGTGGTGCAGGAGAAGACCCAGGGCGAGCGCATCGTCGACATCGCCCGCACCAAGATCGGTTCGCCGTACGTCTACGGCGCAGCGGGCCCGAACGCGTTCGACTGCTCCGGCTTCACCTCCTGGGTCTACGCCCAGGCTGGTAAGTCCATCCCGCGTACCTCGCAGGCGCAGGCCTCCGCGGGTACTCCGGTCTCCCTGGACAACATCCAGCCGGGCGACATCGTCGTCTACTACAGCGGCGCCTCCCACGTTGCTATCTACGCTGGCAATGGCATGATCATCGACGCCCTCAACGACGGCGTCCCGGTCGGCGAGCGCCCGCTGAGCATGATGCCGGTCCACTCCGTGGTCCGCTTCTAACTCCCGGATTCGCGTGCTCGTTGCGCACCAACTTTCACACCCGTGTCAATCGTTGCTGATTGGCCGGGTGTGCTTTTGTTGGACGGCTGATCTGGCTATAGTAGTTACAGTTTTGTAAAGGCTTGCGGTCAGTTGGACCACGGCCGATATTGGTTTTCCGAGTGGCGTACTCGGCTTGAAAGCTCAAGGGGATTTGTCGTGGGCAAACACTCTCTCCACGCGCGCGGTGCGCGCCGTTCAGGACGTCGAGGCGCAATGGTCATCGCGGTCGGTGCGCTCTCTTCGGCGGCGGTCGCCGCGCTGCAGGTGCCGGCTGGTGCGGACAACGTTGATGAGTTGATCGACAGGCTCGAGGACGTCTCGCACCAAGCCACGGCAAAGTCGGAGGAGATCAAGGCCCTCGAGGACCAGGTCGCCGAGTCCGAACGCAAGATCGCGGAGGCGGACGAGAAGGCTGCCGCGGCGCGCACCGCCGCTGCGGAGGCCAACGGCGCAAAGGCGAGCTACCAGCGCAACGTCAACGACATTGCGCAGTCGAAGTACCGCAATTCGGAGTCGGAGGTGCTGCTCACTACGCTCGAGTCGGGCAGCCCGCAGGTGGCGATCGACCGAGCCGCATACCTCAACTCGCTGTCCCGCAACGCGCAGATGACCATTGATGGCTTGAACACCGCCAACGAAGAGGCAGCGTCGCGCGCCCGGAGCGCGAACATTGCGAAGGCGGAAGCGGAGTACAACCGCAACCAGCTCGCCGCGCAGCTGGACGCGCTCCACCGCGAGCGCGACGAGCTGGACGGCCAGATCCGTGACATCGAAGACCAGGTTGACAGTCTGAACGAGGAAGATCGCCAGCGCTGGATTGCCAAGGACGGACCGATCGACCTCGGTGCCAACGTGCCGGCCGCGGATTCTGGCGTGGTCGCCGCAGCGCTCGCGCAGATTGGCAAGCCCTACGGGTGGGGCGCGACCGGCCCGGACGCATTCGACTGCTCGGGCCTCATGGTGTGGGCCTACGGCCAGAACGGTAAGGGCATCCCGCGTACGTCGCAGGCCCAGCTAGCCGGCGGTACGCCCGTCTCTATGGACCAGCTGCAGCCGGGCGACATCATCGGCTACTACCCGGGCGTGACCCACGTGGCCATGTACATCGGCGACGGCATGGTGGTCCACGCGTCCGACTACGGCATCCCGGTCCAGGTGGTGCCGGTCAACTCCATGCCGGCCCAGGGCGCAGTGCGCTACTAACCGCGTACGCTGGCAGGCCATGGCCCCGACGCTGCTTGTCACCAACGACTTCCCGCCGACCCTCGGCGGGATTCAGTCGTATCTGCGGGATTTCGTCTCCCACCTCGTTGCGCTGAACGGGCCCGACTCGGTGGTGGTGTTTGCCTCCACGCAGGACGCGGCGGCTGCGCGCGAGTGGGACGCCGCGCAGCCCTACACCATCGTGCGGTGGCCGCACCGGGTCATGCTGCCCACCCCGCGCGTCCGGGCGGCAATGGCGCAGCTGATCCGCCGCCACGGCGCGACCACGGTGTGGTTCGGCGCGGCCGCCCCACTGGCCGTCCTTGGCGGCGCCGCCAAGCGGGCTGGTGCGCACCGCGTCGTGGCCACGACCCACGGGCACGAGGTCGGCTGGTCGATGCTCCCGGGCGCGCGCCAGGTCCTGCGCAACATCGGCCGCAACGCCGACGTGCTCACCTACATTTCCGGCTACACGCGCCGCCGCATCGCTCCCGCATTCGGCACACACCCCGAGTACGTGGCGCTGCCGTCTGGGGTAGACACGGACTTTTTCCGGCCGGCCGAGCCCGCCCACGCCGAGCCCGCGCCCCGCATCGTGTGCGCGTCCCGGCTCGTCCCCAGAAAAGGGCAGGACCAGCTCATCCGCGCGCTGCCCGCGATCCGCGCAGCCGTGCCTGGCACGCAGCTTGTGATCGTCGGGTCCGGTCCAGACGAGCGCCGACTCCGCACCCTCGCCCGCGGCACCGCAGGCGTCACTTTCACCGGCGCAGTCGACCGAGCAACGCTGCGCGACACCATCGCCTCAGCCGACGTCTTTGCCATGCCCGCGCGCACCCGCGGCGGCGGCCTCGACGTGGAGGGCCTTGGCATCGTCTACCTCGAGGCGCAAGCCTGCGGCGTCCCCGTCATCGCCGGCGACTCCGGCGGCGCGCCCGAAACCGTCACGCCGGCAACCGGCGTCGTCGTTGACGGCACGAGCGTGAGCATGCTTGCCGACGCCACCATCACACTCCTCAGCGATCCCGCCGCGTCCAAGCGAATGGGTGAGGCGGGGCGGGTGCGCGTCGAGAAGCACTTTGCCTGGGACGTGCTGACCCGCAGGTTGGCTGCACAGCTGAAGTAACTACGATGATGGGCTATGGCAACGGACGAAACGCTCACGCTCGGTTTTGACATCGGCGGAACGAACTTGCGCGCCGCCGTCGTGGATTCGGCGGGGCGGATTCTTGACTCGGCGCAGACGCAGACGCCGCAAACCGGCCCGGAAATGACGCAGGGGATCGTGCAGCTGGTCAACCAGTTGCGCGAGACGTACGACATCGGTGCTGTCGGCCTGGCGATCGCCGGCTTCCTCGACCCTGACTGCGAGATCGTGCGGTTCGCCCCGCACCTGCCGTGGCGCGACGACCACCCGCTGCGCCGCGAGCTCACTGACGCCCTTGGCCTGCCGGTGCGCTTGGAGCACGACGCGAACTCGGCGGCCTGGGGCGAGTACCGCTTCGGCGCCGCGAAGTCGGCCGACACGTGGGTGCTGTTCGCCGTGGGCACGGGAATCGGCGCGACACTGATGCACCACGGGGAGATCTACCGCGGGTCCTTCGGCACCGCCCCGGAGTTCGGCCACATTACCGTCGTCCCGGACGGGCGGGTCTGCTCCTGCGGCAAGCAAGGGTGCCTCGAGCGCTACGCGTCGGGGACCTCGCTGGTGGACTGTGCGATAGAGAGCGCGGCGAAGGGCTCCTACAAGCGCTGTGGCCTGTACCGCAAGGTGGTGGACAAGCGCGCGACTGGGCGCGACGTGATGGCCGCGGCGCGCGCCGGCGACGAGCTGGGGCAAGCCGCCGTGGACAGCTTCGCCACGTGGCTGGGGCGCGGACTGTCAATCGTCGCTGACGTGCTCGACCCCGCCCTTATCGTGTTGGGCGGCGGGGTGTCGGAGGACGCCGACCTGTTCATTGACACTGCTCGGGAAACGATGGCGAACACGATGGTCGGGTCCGGGTACCGCCCGGTAGCAGACATCCAGTGCGCGGAACTCGGCCCCCAGGCCGGTATGATCGGTGTGGCTGACCTCGCGCGCGAGATGCTGCGCGGCGAGCACTGAAAATCTTGATGAGGGAGCAAACGCAATGACAAACCGGTTGTATTCACTGTTTAAGGCCGTGCTCGGCCCGTTCCTCATTGTGTGGAATCGCCCGACGATCAACGGAGCGGACAACATCCCGGAGCGCGGCCCGGCGATCATGGTGTCCAACCACCAGGCCGTCATGGACTCGTTTTACCTGCCGCTGATGGTGCGCCGGCAGCTCACGTTCCCGGCGAAGAGCGAGTACTTTACCACGCCCGGCGTGAAAGGCGCGGTGCAGAAGTGGTTCTTCTCCTCGGTGGGGCAGGTCCCGCTGGACCGCCAGAGCGCGGATGCAGGCGATGCCCTGCTCAACGCCGCGACGCGAGTGCTGGACAGCGGCGAGCTCTTTGGTATTTACCCGGAGGGCACCCGCTCGCCGGACGGCCGGGTGTACAAGGGGCGCACGGGCGTTGCGCGCATCGCGATGGAAACGGGAGCGCCCGTCGTGCTGACCGGCATGGTGGGCACCCGCAACGCCAACCCGATCGGCACCAACTTCCCGCGCCCGGCGAAGGTGCACATTGAGATCAGTGAGCAGATCGACCCGCACGCGTGGGCCGCGGAGCACGGGTTCGAC
This sequence comes from Corynebacterium sp. NML 150383, assembly GCF_002285085.1. Taxonomy (NCBI): domain Bacteria; kingdom Bacillati; phylum Actinomycetota; class Actinomycetes; order Mycobacteriales; family Corynebacteriaceae; genus Corynebacterium; species Corynebacterium sp. NML 150383. The sequence continues at coordinate 38,170 of NZ_NSGK01000006.1, forward strand.
CCCGCGTCGCGCGAGGTAGCCCGTCCGTTCACGGACTACCTCATGCGCCGGCTCGCCGAGCTGACGGGCTACGACTACGTTGACGTCTACGCCAGCGAGGTCAAGGAATCCCTCGCCGCGACGGGGTCGTACCCGCCGGGGGCCGAGCCGGAAGCAACGTCGGAGGGAAAGTAGGTGAGCATGAAGAGCATGGACAAGGATCTCCTCACCCGCATCGTGCTGGTGGTTGTCACGGTGGCGCTCTACATTGTTGCGTCGCAAACCGGCTTTCACACGACAATTGCCGCACCGATCGCCGTCGTCATCGTCGCGGTTGTGATGTTCTGGCCGCGCAGTCGCGCTCGGCGTGAGGAGCGCCTGCCGATCCGCTTGGATGATCGCCCGAGCGAGTAGCAAATGTTTACACCCTGGAACTAGGAAGGCCTGTGTGCGCAGGTGAAGTACTTCTACGATACGGAGTTCATTGAGGACGGCTCGACGATCGAGCTGGTGTCCATCGGCATCGTCGCCGAGGACGGCCGCGAGTACTACGCGGTTTCTCGCGACTTCGACGCCACCCGCGCCAGCGACTGGGTCGTCCGCAATGTGCTGCGTAAGCTGCCACCGGAGAGTGACCCTCGCTGGAAGCCGCTGCGCACGATCCGCGACGAGGTCTTCGCCTTCCTCACCGCCGACTCCTCCACGCCGCACCTCTGGGCGTGGGTTGGCGGCTATGACCACGTGCTGTTCGCGCAGATGTGGGGCGACATGAGCGCGTACCCGCGCGAGCTGCCGCACTTCACCCACGAGCTGAAGCAGTATTGGGAGATGGCCGGCCGGCCGAAGCTTCCGCGGGTTCCGAAGGGGAGCCACGATGCGCTTGTCGACGCCCGTCATAACGTCAAGAAGTACCGCGCCTGCGCGGAAGTGCTGCCGCTGGATGCAAAAGGCCGGGTCACCGCGTTCCGTGACCCCTCTCTTGGGCACGCATAAAAGTCCGCAAATTCATTTTGTGCCCCTCACCGGTGTGCTAAGAATGAGAACGTGAGTTGGACTATTGACATCCCTAAAGACGTTTTGCCCGATCTTCCGCCGCTGCCGGGGGACCTGAACGAGCAATTTCAGGACGCGGTTTCGCGCGACGCGACGCAGCAGCCGAGCTGGGACCCGGATCAGGCCCGCGCCGTGCGCAAGATCCTCGAGTCCGTTCCGCCTGTGGTCCTCGCGCCGGAGGTGCACCAGCTGAAGTCGCACCTCAAGAACGTCGCGCTGGGCAAGGCGTTTCTGCTGCAGGGCGGCGATTGCGCCGAGACCTTTGAGTCCAACACGGAGCCGCACATCCGGGCGAACGTGCGCACGCTGCTGCAGATGGCGGCGGTGCTGACGTACGGCGCGTCGATGCCGGTGGTCAAGCTCGGCCGCATCGCGGGGCAGTACGCCAAGCCGCGCTCGTCCGATCTGGACGCGAACGGTCTGCCGAACTACCGTGGCGACATTGTCAACGGCGTGGAGCCGGCCGAGGAGTCCCGCCGCCACGACCCGGCCCGCATGGTCCGCGCGTACGCAAACTCGTCCGCAGCGATGAACCTGGTGCGCGCCCTGGTTGCTTCGGGCACCGCTGACCTGCACAACATCAATGACTGGAACCGCGAGTTCGTGACCAACTCGCCGGCGGGTGCGCGCTACGAGGCGCTCGGCCGCGAGATCTCTCGCTCGCTCGCGTTCATGGACGCCTGCGGTGTCAACGACTACAACCTGCGCACCTCCGAGATTTTCGCGTCCCACGAGGCGCTGCTGGTTGATTACGAGCGCGCGATGTTGCGCCTGGCTGATGGCGAGGACGGCAAGCAGCACCTCTACGATCTGTCCGCGCACCAGCTGTGGATCGGCGAGCGCACCCGCGGGATGGATGACTTCCACGTCAACTTCGCGGCGCTCATTGATAACCCGATCGGCATCAAGCTCGGCCCGAAGGTGACCCCGGAGGAGGCTGTTGCCTACGCGGACAAGCTCGACCCGAACCGCGAGCCGGGCCGCCTGACCATGGTGATCCGCATGGGTCACGACAACGTCCGCACGGTCCTGCCCGGCATTGTCAAGGCGGTCGAGGCGTCCGGCCACAAGGTCGTCTGGCAGTCGGACCCGATGCACGGCAACACGTTCACCTCGTCCAACGGCTACAAGACGCGCCACTTTGACAAGATTATCGACGAGGTCCAGGGCTTCTTCGAGGTCCACCGCGAGCTGGGCACGCACCCGGGCGGCGTGCACATCGAGCTCACCGGCGAGAACGTCACCGAGTGCCTCGGCGGCGCGCAGGACATCAGCGACGTGGACTTGCCGGGCCGCTACGAGTCGGCATGCGACCCTCGCCTGAACACCGAGCAGGCCCTCGAGCTGGCCTTCCTCGTCGCGGAGATGTTGCGCTACTAAGCGCCATTCGCTTCTCGACGCCCCCGCGATCCCTCCCTTCCTCAGCCACCCAGCGCGGAACTGAGCAGGGGAGGGATTTCGCCGTAGAGGCCCGACCCGAACCACCAACCGCCGACGGCGACGGCTGCGGTGACTGCAATCGCGAACAGCACGTACACCACAACCCCCAGGCCTGATCGGTTGGACACGCGCCGCACCTTGGGGCGCGGTCCGCGCGCGGCTGGCGGTGCCGCCGGTGTTGGCCGCCGCTGCGTCGGTGGCGGCGCGACGGGAGCCTGCCGCGTTGGCGCGGGCACCGGTTGCGGGGCAGGTTGCGGGACTGGTTGCGGGACCGCAGCCGCGGCCCCAGCGCCCGGGGCATCCGGGAACAGGCGCCGCTCGGCCTGCGGAACGGCGCGCGTGGATCCTGCTCCGTTGGGGCGCTGAGGATAAGGAGGGTGCGGAGGGCGCGGCTGGGAGCCGAAGCGCGTGGGGTGCGCTGCGGCGCGGTTTGCGGCCGAGTTTTTTGGGGCCGGCACGGTGTAGGCGGGAAGGCGCAGGTCGCGCGCGACGTCGTCGAGCGCATCGAGGAACTCCCCGGCGTCGCGGAACCGCTCGGAGGGGGTCCGGGCTGTCGCGGTGGTGACGAGTTCGTCGAAGAGCATGGGCACTCCGTCGATAAGCTGCGACGGCGGCGGCACATCATCCTGCAAGCGTGCGTAGGCGTGGGCGAGCGGCGTGTCGCCGGTGAACGGGGTGCGGCCGGTGAGGAGCTCGAACAGGACGATGCCGGCGGAGTAGACGTCTGAGGCGGGCGTGATCGCGGAGCCGTTGACCTGCTCCGGCGAGAGGTAGGACACGGTGCCCACGATCTGGTCGGTAGATTGCGGCGACTCGGCGGCGGCGCGCACGAGCCCGAAGTCGGCGAGTTTGACCTGGTGGTCCGCGCTGATAAGCACGTTGTCGGGCTTGATGTCGCGGTGGACAAGGCCCTTGGCGTGCGCGACCCCGAGCCCGGTGAGCAGGCCGCGGAGCACGCTGGTGGCCGCGTGCGGCGGCATCGGGCCGCGCTCGGCGAGGAGCTCGCGAAGCGTGCCGCCGGTGATGAGCTCCATGATGAGGAAGATGGTGTCGCCCTGCGCGGAAAAGTCGTAGACGTTGACCAGGTTCGGGTGCGACAGCTGCGCCATGGCGCGGGCTTCGCGGCGGAACCTGTCGAGGAACACCGGGTCATGAACGTACTGTTCGTGCATGACTTTTGCGGCGACCTCGCGCCCGAGCCGGGTATCCACGCAGCGGTACACGGTGGCCATGCCGCCACGCGCGATCGGCCTGTCGATCACGTATCGGTTGTCCAGGTAGTCTCCTCCACGCATGCTGACCAGTATGGTGCACACCCGTCGCTCGGCGCTAAACTACGGTTCCGTGAATACTCTTGATGATCTTCTCGCTGGCGAAGAACTGCTCACCATGCCCGATGTTGCGGAGATGCTCGGCATCCCCGTGACCAAGGTGCACGACTACGTGAACGGCAAGAAGCTCGTGGTCTACCGCAAGGACGGCAAGAAGTACATCCCGGCCGTGCTGTTCAGCGACGGCGAGATGAGCAAGTTCATCACCGGCGCGATCACGGTGCTCTACGACGGCGGATTTACCGAGGAAGAGATCCTCGCATACCTGTTTACCCCGGACGATTCGCTCCCGGGCCGTCCGATCGACGCCCTGCACGGCCACGGCGCGCGCGAGGTGATCAGGCGCGCGCAGGCGATGGCGTTCTAGCGCCGACCTGCTTATCGACGCCACCGCGCGGCCACACCAACACGACCGACAGAAGCGCCGCGAACGGCGCGAGCACGAGGAACCACGGGTCGTAGAAGCGGTGGTTGCCGCTGCCCGTGAACGCGAGCGCGATGACGACGGAGCCGCCCACCGCGACCCGCTTGACCCACACCGGGGCACGGAACGTGCCCACCAGTGAGATGAGCGACGCGTAATACCAGGGCAGCGTCACCGAGTTGGCGATAAAGGCGACGGCGTAGGCGGCGGTGGTGCCGGCGACGGCGGTGGAGCTGGCAAGCGCCCTGTCTTTGGGGCGGAAGAACCACCACACGACGACGAGCCCGGCGAGCATGAGGATCCCGCTGGCCGCGCGGGTGGCGGCGAGGGCGCTGTTGTAGTGGAAGTCCTCGTTGATCAGCTGCGCGATCGGCGTGATGAGCTCGGCGAGCAGCGTCGGCCCGGACAGCGGGTTGACCACCTTGGAGTTTCCGGAGATCTCCTCGACCCAGCCCCACGACGATCCGGAAAGCACGGTGACGAGGTTGACCACCGCGGCCGTGACGGCGACGGTCCACGCACCGCTGCCGATGAACACGCCCACGCGGCGCGGCCAGCTGGCGTGCGCGCCGCCGTTGTCGCGCGCGAGCAGGATCCAGACGACGAAGGGGAGCGCGATCGCCGCGGTGGCCTTCAAGGAGACGGCGAGCGCGATGAGCGCGATGCCTGCGGTGGACCAGGCAACACGGCGGCACTGCGGCGCGATGCACGCGAGCAGGCCAGCCGAGACGAGGCCGACCATGACGGATTCGTTGTGCATGCCGCCGACGAGGTGCAGCAGCATGACCGGGTTTGTGGCGCCGATCCAGAGGGCGAACTCCGGGTCGCCGCCGAGCTCGCGGGCGATCCGCGGTACCGCCCACACGATGAGGGCGAAGCCGGCGAGCGAGATGAGCTTGTACGCCACCAACCCGGCGGTGACGTCGTCGCCGACGACCGAGGTAATCGCCTTGCCCAGCCCGAGGTGTAACGGGCCGTACGGGGTGGTGGTGTTGCGCCAGTCGTGGCTGACCTCCCAGAGGTACGGCCCCGGGTTGACGGCTGCGCCCTCGGTGTAGGGGTCGTAGCCGTCGCGAAGCATTGCCCCCTGCATGAGGTAGGAGTAGACGTCGCGCGACAGCACCGGCCCGCTGAGCACGAGCGGTGCGGTCCAGGCGCAGGTGGCCAGTCGCGTCGCGCGCAGGCCGGGGCGGGCGCGGCCGAGCATCAGCCAGGCCACGACAAGACCAAGGATGCCCACAGTAAGCAGGCCGTTCATGAGTCCGCGGCCGTGGCCGTAGGTGAGGGCGTCGAGGCCGAGCTCCCGCATCAGCCCGCTGCGGTTGCGCGTTGCGCCCGCGCCGTAGGAGCCAAGCGCGATGCACACGCTGGCGGCGACGCCAAGCCAGAGCGTGCGCTGCATCAGGCGCGCCGTTCCGTGGACTTGATGGCCAGTTGCCGCAGGGTGTCGGCCACGGCGTCGTCGATGTTGGCGGTCTCCAGGTGCGCGAGCCCCGAGGTAGTAAGGGCCTCAATTCGCTTTTCGACGCCCTCCAGCGCCCCACTTTCCGCAATCAGCTCCGCCAGCCGGGCCAGCTCCTCAGGCGCGGTGGCGGTACCGATGCCGGTGCGTAGCTCGGCCGCGGCGGACGGGTCGGACTCGTCGAGCAGCTGGAGCGCGGTGGCGAAGAGGACGGTGCGCTTGCCCTCGCGGAGGTCGTCGCCGGCCGGCTTGCCGGTGACGGCGGAGTCTCCGAAGACGCCAAGGACGTCGTCGCGGAGCTGGTAGGCGATGCCGATGTCGTGGCCGTAGCCGCGGAAGGCTTCGATGGTATCCGCAGGCGCGCCCGCGATCGCTGCGCCGAGGTGCAGCGGGCGTTCGATGGTGTACGCGGCGGTCTTGAACCGGTTGACGCGATCCGCAAGTTCGATGGACTCGCTGCCCTGCGCCTCGAGCATGATGTCGAGCAGCTGGCCGCCGATGACCTCGGTGCGCATCCCTCGCCACGGCGCCGCGGCGCGTTCGAGGGCGGCGTCGCTCAGGCCGGAGTAGCGCCACATGTCCTCGGCCCACACCAGGGCGAGGTCTCCGATGAGAATGGCGGCGTGTTCGCCGAAGGTGGCGGCGTCGCCGCGCCTGCCGGCCGCGAGGTGTTCGGCCTCCACGGCGCGGTGGACGGTCGGGTTGCCACGCCGGGTGTCGGAGGCATCAATGATGTCGTCGTGGACGAGGGCACAGGCCTGGATGAACTCGAGCGCGCTGACGGCGCGCAAGACTGCCTCCGGGTCCTCGGCGGATGCCGAGCCGCCGCGCTCCAGCCCGCCGCCGCCAACGAAGCCGGCCCAACCGTAGAGCGGACGGATGCGCTTTCCGCCGCCCAGGACGAATCGCTCCAGGTGGGCTACCGCGTTGGTGACGGGCTCCCCGATGCGGGCGACCGGTTCGCGCTGCTGGTCAAAGAATTGGCGGAGTTGTGCTTCCACGGCCGCGGGGATCTGGTCTAGCGGGGTGCTCCTATCGGCCACGGTGTGAACTCCTTATATCTCATGAGTGTGGGGGCGTCGTGCTACCGCAAGATTACCTACCCGTCGGACGGCAGCGGCAGGGTGCGTCCCAAGATTGCGAACGGGCGCGGGTCCCCCGAGTAGTAGAAGCCGCGGGCGACGTCGGTGAACCCAAACCTGCGGTAGAGCCGGAAGGCGGCGTTGGCCTCCTGCTCGACCTCCGGGGTGGACAGCAGCGCGTGGGGCGCAGGTGTCGCCTGGAGGAGCGCGCGCAGGAGGTGCGCGCCGATGCCGTGCCCCTGGGCGCTGGGGGAGACGTGGACCTCCGCAACCTCGAAGTAGTTGCGCAGGATTGCGCGGTCGTGGTCGGTCGGCCCGCCGTTTTCTCGCATCGCGCGGACGAGCTGTCGGTCCCACCAGCGCTCGCGGCTGCCCAGGAATCCGTAGGCCACGCCAAGAACGTGCTCGCCGCTGACGGCGGCGAAGGCAACGAACCCGGGGGTGGTGACTTCGCCGCGCCAAACGCGGATCCGCTCGGGGCGGATCGAGCGCGGGTACTCCATCGCGTCGAGGTAAATGTCCACGAGCTGCGGTGCAAGGTACGCGAATTCAGCCTTGCTCAGGGGGCGAATGTCTACGGTCACGTCTCCATCGAACCATGCCGGTACTCGCGCCGTGGAAGAAGCCACAACTTCGAACATTTGAGCGATTATCGACGCCACCGTGTTCGCCCCGCACCTTAAGGTCAACACCAACGACATCCCAATAGGAAAGGACAGCCCGATGAACACCACTACTGCCAGCGTGATTTCCGCAACTACCCGCTCCGCGTCCTCCACCGCCAAGCGCGACCGCTTCCTTGCCGCCGCGGACGCCTTCTTGGCGCAGGCCCACGAGGAGCTCGAGGAGGGGGATGAGGCGCTCGCTCTTGAGCAGGCGTACCTGGCCGCGCTGCGTACTGCGGGAGCGGTGTGCGCCACCGCGCCGGAGATACGCCGGCGAAAGCGGCTGCCGAGTAGCGCGTGGGACAAGCTGGCGCTCACCGGTCCGGACGGCAAGCGGTGGGCGGCGACGTTTCGTGGTTACTCGGCACTGCGTGGCCGCGTTGCCTCTGGCATCCAGCAGCGCCCAGAGATGGACAAGGTGACGGCCCTGCTGGACGAGGCGGAGCAGTTCTATCTGGCGTCCCTGCCGGAGTTTGGCGCGGAACCTCCACTGGTGGCCTAGTACGGCGGCATGGAGGCGGGGTGCGCTGTGGGCGAATGGCAAATCAGCACAGTTCGCTGAACCGATTCTCCGGCGGGAACAATCTGAGTAGGATGACCGTTGTACCCATAAGATGATTCGCCGCCGAGGCGATTCAACCACCGATTGAGTGCGGTCAACACGCCGTATAGCTGGGGAGTGAAGCCATTGTCTCTTTCTGAACAGGAACAGCGCGCCCTCCGAGAGATCGAGCAGTCGCTTCTCGCTGAGGACCCGCAGTTCGGGAGCTCGGTCGCGCAAGACGCTGACTACGCAGGCCGTCAGCCGTCCGGCAAGATCACCCTCCGTAGCGTCGCGCTGATGGTCTTGGGTCTTGTGCTCCTGCTCGGCGGTGTCGCGCTCGCAACCGTCAGTGTGTGGATGGTGCTCATCAGCATCGTGGGCTTCGGCGTGATGATGTTCGGTGGTGTCATGGCGTTGCGTACGCCCGCAACCCCGTCCCCGCACCTCCGACCGCAGCAGGCGAACGCGGCGCCGCAGTCGCGCCGTGGCGCGTCGATGGAGGAGAGTTTCCGCCGTCGTTTCGAGGATCGGCAGTAGACCGCCGGTAGGTACTGCCCGGGGAAGTTGTTGCCCCGCAGATTTGTTCAGCGCATCCCGTTCTGGGGTGCGTTTTTTCATGTCCGCACTCTCTTCGGGTGCTCAGGCTCTTTCCGGCTCCGGGCGTCCATGAGTCAGGACGTGTCATCCGCTCTGACAACGCTTTCGACACCCAGGTGACGAGATCACCGTGACGAAGTCGTAGGAAAATCCTCGCTTCTTCGTCATGGTGATCTCGTCAAACAGGCCCGACCTCACCCCGGCAACGCCCTGGGTCGGCCAGACTTCTGCCCCGGTGGCGCATTACCGGTGTTCCCGCGTGCTCTGGGGGCCACCCACTTCGCCCCACCAGGACGCCCCACTTTCTCCCACTCCGCCACTTGCCCCCACTACAGACGCCGTTCGCGGCGGCTGCGTGCACCCCGGCTCAGCGATTTTCCTGGGCTTTTGCACTTCGGGCGCGTGGAGGGGCTGGAGGGGCGTGTGGTGATGGTGAGGTAGGGGCGTCAAAAAGCGACCCATGTGGCGCCGAGCCCCAACGGGAAGGGGACCGCGCCCCACCGCTAAACGTGCCCGTTGTGCAGGAGAAATGCGCGACGTGAAAAGAATTTTCCCGTGTGGTGTGGCGTTAGTGGGGGAAAGTGGGTTAAAGTGGGCCATGCGTGAAGGCGTGGCGTGCATCTTGACTACGTGTGCGGCACGAATTGGCGCAGAGAAAATTTCAGAGCCGATTCCGAAGGTGAAGGAGAGGTGGGTCGCCGGATGTTTCTGGGAACCTACACTCCCAAGCTGGACGACAAGGGGCGCCTGACGCTGCCCGCGAAGTTCCGAGAGGGGCTCGCGGACGGGTTGATGGTGACCAAGGGGCAGGATCATTCGCTCGCGGTGTATCCGCGGGAGGAGTTCACCGCCAGGGCCAGAAAGGCTGCGGCGGCGTCCCGGACGAACCCGAAGGCGCGCGCGTTCATTCGTAACCTGGCTGCCAGTGCGGATGAGCAGACGCTCGACGGTTCCGGTCGCATCACGTTGTCGCCGGCGCACCGGGAGTACGCCTCCCTGACGAAGGAGTGCGTGGTCATCGGCTCGGTGGATTTTCTCGAGATTTGGGACGCTGAGTCTTGGGCTCAGTACCAAGAAGAGACTGAAGCCGCCTTCTCGGCGGCGGACGATGACGACATTCTCTCCGGTCTGCTGTAGGGCTGACTACCCGGCAGTGGGCGTGTGACTACTGACGGAGAGCGTGTACGGACTCTGTCCGGGGCGTGAAGCGTTCTGGTGTACTTCCCCGACATCAGAACTGCCGCCCCGGGCAGGGCTCTATGCGCTCCCCATTCGTGGGATTTGGGCGATACGAAAGCGACAAGCGAGACGGAGGGAGGATCCTCGGATGAATGACAACCTTTCGGCGATGGATTACTCCGTCGCGGCTAATCACGGGCATGTGCCGGTGATGCGCGATCGTATGGCCGAACTGCTGGCGCCGGGCGTCGAGAAGCTTGGTGCGAAGGCAGTGCTTATCGACGCCACACTCGGCGCCGGCGGACACACCGAACATTTCCTCCGCACGTTCCCTGATGCGCACGTGATCGGCGTGGACCGTGACCCGAACGCGCTGGCGCAGGCGTCGGAGCGGCTCGCCCCGTTCGGTGATCGCTTCGCCCCCGTGCAGGCGCGCTTCGACGACATGGGTGCGGCAATCGCTGGCGCTGCCGGCCCCGCCTTCGATCTCGTCCGTGAGGTCGGCGTGGCCGGTGCTCTCTTTGACCTGGGCGTGTCATCGATGCAGCTGGACCAGGAGGAGCGCGGGTTTGCGTACCGCGTGGACGCGCCGCTGGATATGCGGATGGACCCCTCGCACGGCATTACTGCCGCTGACGTGCTGAACACGTACAGCCACGGTGACCTGGCGCGGGTGCTCAAGACCTACGGGGACGAGCGCTTCGCGGGCAAGATCGCGTCCGCGGTGCTTAAGGAGCGTGAGCGGGAGCCGTTCACCACCAGCGCCCGACTGGTGGAGTTGCTGTACAACACGATTCCGGCGGCGACCCGCCGCACCGGTGGACACCCGGCAAAGCGCACCTTCCAGGCACTTCGCGTCGAGGTCAACGGAGAGCTGGACGCGATCCGCGGCGTGATCCCCGTGGTCACGGACCTGCTTGCGCCTGGTGGTCGCGTTGTGTTTATGAGCTACCAGTCCCACGAGGACAAGATCATCAAAGCTGCGTTCCGTGATTTGACCACTTCGAAAACCCCGCCCGGGCTGCCGATGGATTTGCCTGGCACCGCCGCGGAGTTCGCACCGATTACCCACGGTGCGGAGAAGGCTTCCAAAGAAGAAATCGAGCGTAACCCGCGCGCCGCTCCCGTTCGAGTGCGAGGAATAGAGAGACTGTGTGCGGACAACGCCGCACCTGTCTCCGCACCGAACGATTCAGCACCGCAGGAACCGTCACTGCAACGCCCCGCACACCAACTTCCCACCCAACAACTTCCCAACCAGTAGCTGACTCGACTGGACAAGGCCGAAAAGGAATCAGAACATGGGAGCACGAGACTTCACCGCAACAGGATCGACCGACACGCTTGAACGACCAAGCCGCGCCGGCGAATCCGTCGCGCGAGGACGAGCGGGATCGCGCGTGAAGCCGAGCGGGCGCTCCGCAGCGCGCACGACCACGAAGCGCCCCACCCGTACCGGGCGCCCGGTCAAGCCGCACGTGCCGCACACCAAGTCGCGCGGTCGCCTCGGCTCGCAGCAGGTGGTCACGGTGCGCGGCCGCCGCGTCGCAGCGCCGGCCGACGCAGCGAAGCGCCGCTTCTCTGTCGTGTCTTCGGTGGGGCTGCCGCTGCTCATCGTCGGCGTCATCATCGCGATGGTGCTGTCCGGCCTGGCCACCAGTCAGTCCTTTGTCATTGAGAAGCTGCAGTCGCAGGAGCGCGATCTGAAGAGCTCGGTGGAAACCCTGAACCGCGACCTCGAGCAGCGTCGCTCCTCCGCTGAGCTGGCGCAAAACGCGGCGGATCAGGGCATGCTCGTCGCCTCAGAGCCGGGCATTGTCGACGTCGCGGCGGACGGCAAGGCCAACACCCGCCGCGAGTTCGACCCGGAGAAGAACGCGAAGGTCATCGACGTCAACAGCGAGAACGCACCCGCTGGCCGCGCTTCCAGTGACAAGAAGGCCACCGCAGAGATCAGCGACGCGCTCACCGCAACCCCGGGTGGCAGCCGCAACGCCGGCCAGCGCCCGTCGGCGGCACCGGCACAGCAGGGGCAGGCAGGACAGTCGGCGCCCCCGGCCCACGCGCAGATTGATAACGTCGCGCCGTACCAACCAAACGTCGCATCAAACTTCTAAGATGAGGTACCTGCACCGGCCAGCTCATCGGTAACAACGCCGGAGAGCCAGGAGGGCTCTGCAAACACAAGGAGGACACGTGGTGGAATCGGGGTCGCGACGGCCACGTGGCTCAGCTGCTCGACAGCCTCAGCGAAAGGGCCCCGGCAAGCGCCGGGGAGGGGGAAGCGTGAAGCTGCCGCGGAGCGCGATGGATCAGCGCAAGCTGACCAACGCCCGCGTCAGTTTCGTGGTGGCCGTATTCCTTATCGTCGCGGCCGTGCTGGTCGCTCGTCTCGCGTGGGTTCAGCTCATGTGGGGCCCGGAGCTGCGCGAGCAGGCGCAGACACAGCGCGCCCGCGTCTACGTCGACCCGGCCCGCCGCGGTGACGTCGTTGATCGCGAGGGCAACCAACTCGCTTACACCATGCAGGCGCGCTCCCTGACGGTGTCCCCGGTCGTGCTGCGCCAGGAGCTGGCGGAGTTGGAGACGTACAAGATGCGCCAGGACGACGTCTCCGAATCCGACATCGAGCAGCAGCTCGACGCTCGCGTCGAGGACCGCCTGCGCCAGATGGCGAACTCGATCCCGCTGGCCATTGAGCACCGCGTCGTGCTCCGCGAGCCGGAGGAGGGAGAGGACTCGCTCGACGTGCTGAGCGACCTGGACGGCCTCGAGCTGCCCAAGTCCAGCGGCGCGAAGCCCAGCGCAAAGGCGGGGAACCAGAATGCTGCCGAAAACGCGGGGCCGGATGCCCAAGAAAGTTCGGTCAAGCCGAAGGACATCCTGGACAAGCTGCACTCGGACTCCAACTACGAAGTGCTCGTCCGCAACGTCGACCCAGACGTTGCCGGCGCGCTGGCCCGCACGTTCCACGGCCTTGCCGCGGACAACCAGGACATCCGCCAATACCCGAACGGCGCGATCGGCGAGAACATTATTGGCAAGGTCTCCATGGACGGCCAGGGTCAGTTCGGCCTCGAGGCATCGAGCGATGCCGCGCTGACCGGCATCAATGGCCGCTCCACGGAGGATGTCGCCGCCGGCGGCACCGCGATCCCGGGCACGTTGCGAGACGTCGTCCCCGCCGTCGACGGCGCACGCGTCGAGCTCACCGTGGATCTGGACCTGCAGACCTACGTGCAGCAGACCCTCGAGCAGGCGAAGCGCAACTCCGAGGCAAAGGACGCGCAGGCGGTCGTGCTCGACGCCCACACCGGCGAGGTCCTGGCGATGGCCAACACCGACACGATCGACCCGAACGGCGACTTGAACAAGCAGCTCAAGGAGGGCCGCGACTTTGAAAACAACGCGGTCTCGCACCCGTTCGAGCCGGGCTCGGTGGCCAAGATCATCACCGCTGCTGCCTCGATCGAGGAGGGTACGACCAACCCGGAGGAGGTCCACCAGGTCCCGGGCTCCATCGACATGGCCGGGGTGACGGTCGCAGACGCTTGGCAGCACGACGTCATGCCGTACACCACCGCCGGCATCTTTGGTAAGTCCTCCAACGTGGGCACCCTGCAGCTCGCGCAGCGCCTCGGCGAGGAGCGCTATTGGGACTACCTGCAGCGCTTCGGCCTGGGCAAGACCACGGGCATCGAGCTGCCCAACGAGTCCGCCGGCATCGTCCCCGTCCTGGAGCAGTGGTCCGGCGGCACCTTTGCCAATCTCCCGATCGGCCAGGGAATGAGCTGGTCCGCGCTGCAAATGGCCAGCGTGTTCCAGACCCTGGCCAACGGCGGCGAGCGCGTCGAACCGCGCGTGATCAAGCAGATCACCGGCCCGGACGGCGAGCAGATCGAGCAGCCCGCACCAGCGACCAACCGCGTGGTCAGCGAAGAAACCGCGCGCACCGTCGTGGATATGTTCCGGGCCACCTTCCAGTCCGACCCGGCCGGTGTACAAAACGGTACCGCCCAGGGCAACGAGATCGAGGGCTACCAGCTCTCCGGCAAGACCGGCACTGCGCAGAAGGTCGACCCGGACACGGGCGCGTACTCACAGAGTCAGTACTGGATCACGTTCGCGGGCATCGCGCCTGCCGACGATCCGCGCTTCGTTGTTGCCATCATGCTTGATGAGCCGACGCGCGGCCCCCTCGAAGGCGGCGCCGGCGGCCAGTCCGCCGCGCCGGTGTTCAAGGACATCGCCGCCTGGCTGCTCAACCACGAGAACATCCCGCCGAGCCCGGAGGCGAAGCCGTATGTGCTGCAGCAGCAGTAAGGTGCGTGGTGCAGTGCCCAACGCCTAGTGCCCAGCGCCCAGTCACGACACAACTTAATAGCCAGCAGCAACCGCCAACACAAGGAGGCCACATGAACACCGAAGCACCCACGCTGCAGCACCTCGCGCAGATCGCCGGGGCGCGCGTGGTCAACCCGCCCGCCGACGACACGCAGATCGCCTCGATCAGCCTCGACTCCACCGCGATCGAGCCGGGCGGGCTGTTCGCGGCGCTGCCCGGCACCCGCGTCCACGGCGCGTCGTTCGCCGAGGGCTCGCAGGCGGGGGCAATGCTTACCGACGCCGCCGGCCTGGACATCATCGCCGCCACCGGAGACGAGCGGCCCGTGCTGGTCGTCGAGGACGTCCGCGCCGTGCTCGGCGAGGTGTCGGCAGAGGTCTACGGGTGGCCGTCGAAAAGCATGCTCCTGCTCGGCGTGACCGGGACCTCCGGCAAGACGACAACGACGTATTTGCTCGAGCGCGGGCTGACCGCTGCGGGGCACAAGGTGGGGCTGATCGGCACGACGGGCACGCGGATTGCGGGGCGCGACGTCCCGTCGAAGCTGACCACCCCGGAAGCGCCGGCGCTGCAGGCGCTGTTTGCGCGGATGCGGGACGAAGGTGTGACCCACGTGGTGATGGAGGTGTCCTCGCACGCGCTGATGCTCGGCCGAGTCGGCGGCACTGATTTCGACGTCGCCGGGTTTACCAACCTGAGCCAGGATCACCTCGACTTCCACCCGACGATGGAGGACTACTTCGAGGCGAAGGCGTTGTTCTTCGACCCGGCGTCGCCGATCGCGGCGGCGAAGAGTGTGGTGTGCGTGGATGATGAGTGGGGCGAGCGGATGGCCCAGCGCGCCGCGCACCCCGTCACCGTGGGGACCCACGCCCAGGAAGGCCTCGACGTGCAGGCCCGCCAGGTCTCTGTGGAGGAGAGCGGCGCGCAGCACATTGCGCTGACCCACGACGGACACGACTACGAGTTCCGGCTGCCCATGCCGGGCGCGTTCAACGTGGCCAACGCCGCGCTGGCGGTGGGGATGGCCACCACCTGCGGCGTGGCCGCCGAGCCGTTCATCCAGGGGCTCGCCAACGCCGCGGTGCCCGGCCGTATGGAACGCATCGACGCCGGCCAGGACTTTGTCGCGGTCGTGGACTACGCGCACAAGCCAGCCGCGATCGCCGCGGTGCTGCAGACACTGCGCAAGCAAGTTGACGGCCGCGTGGGCATTGTCGTTGGCGCGGGCGGCGACCGCGACTCGTCCAAGCGCGCGATTATGGGCGCGGAGGCCGCCCGCGGCGCGGATTTTGTTGTGGTGGCGGATGATAACCCGCGCACGGAAGACCCGGCCACGATTCGCGCGGCGGTGCGCAAGGGCGCGGAGGACGCCGCCGGAGCAGACACCGAGATCCGGGAGAACGACTCGCGCGCCGGTGCCATTGACGAGCTGGTCGCCTGGGCGCAGCCCGGCGACGCGATCGTGGTGGTTGGCAAGGGCCACGAGGTCGGCCAGATCGTGGGAACCACGACCCACCACTTTGATGACAGGGAAGAGATGCGCCGCGCGCTGGCCGAGCACGGCTACGCGGCGGGAGCCGAGAAGGAGCACGCATGATACCGCTGAGCCTGGCAACAATCGCTGAGATCACCGGCGGGACGCTGAGCCCGGAGGCCGACCCGGACGCGGTGGTCACCGGCAACGTCGAGTTCGACTCGCGCAAGCTGGTGCCCGGCGGCCTGTTCGTAGCGCTTCGGGGCGCGCGGGTGGACGGCCACGACTTCGCTAAGGCCGCGGTGCGCGACGGTGCGGTCGCCGCACTCACCGCGCGCGAGGTGGGCGTCCCCGCCATCATCGTGCCGGAGGTCCCGCCCCGCGAGGGCGACAACTCGGACTTGGCTGCCGGCGACCCGGACGGATCCACCGCGGGCGTCGTCCAGGGCATGAGCAAGCTCGCCGCCTACGTGGCGCGGGAGTTGAGCGCGACCCACAACCTGACCATCGCCGGGGTGACCGGTTCCGCCGGCAAGACATCGACCAAGGACCTCATGGCCACGCTGCTCACGCGCGCTGGAGAGACGGTAGCGCCCCCGGGGTCGTTTAATAATGAGATCGGTCACCCCCATACCGTGCTGCGCTGCACCGAGGACACGGACTTTTTGGTCGCGGAGATGTCCGCACGCGGCATCGGGCACATTGCCCACCTGGCCAAGATCGCCCCGCCACAGATCGGCGTTGTGCTCAACGTCGGCTCCGCCCACATTGGCGAGTTCGGATCGCGCGAGAACATCGCCCTGGCCAAGGGCGAGCTCGTGGAGGCGCTGCCGTCGGCGGAAGAAGGCGGCGTGGCGGTCCTCAACGCGGACGACGACCTGGTCTCCGCCATGGCGTCGCGCACCAACGCGCGAGTCGTCACTTTTTCCACGCACCCGCGCGGCGGCGATTTCTACGCCACCGACATCACCCTGGACGCCATCGCTCGCGCGTCCTTCGTCCTGCACTGCCCGGACGCGGAACCCCAGCGCGTCTCGCTCGGGGTCTTTGGTGCCCACCAGGTGTCCAACGCGCTGGCCGCCGCGGCGGTCGGCGTCCAGGCCGGGCTCGACGCGGCCCAAGTGGCCGAGGCACTCAGCGCCGCCCGCTCCGTGTCGGTCAACCGCATGGACGTGAACACGCGCGAGGACGGCGTCACCGTGATCAATGATGCCTACAACGCCAACCCAGAATCCATGCGCGCCGGCATCGCGGCGCTGGGCTACACCGCTGCCGCCCGCCCCGGGGTGCGCTCCGTCGCGGTGCTCGGCGAGATGGGGGAGCTGGGCAGCGACGCGGTCGCCGCCCACGCCGCCCTCGCCGAGGAACTCGGGCGCTACCACGTCACCCACCTCATCGCCGTCGGACATACCGCGCCGATTGAGGCGCTGCTGCTCGGGTCGCAACAACACGGCATCCAGGCCCAACAGGTCGCGGATGCGCAGGAGGCCACCGCCGCCGTGCGACGGCTGCTGTCCGCCGCGCCGCCGGGCGAGTCGGGCTGGGAACACCGCGCCGACCGCGACGTGGTGCTGGTGAAGGCCTCCAACGCGGTCAAGCTGTGGAGGGTCGCCGAGGAACTTCTGGCGGGTCATCGCTTAAGGGACGACCAACGCAATTATCCTCGTAGCTGATCTGTCTTCGTCGCCGTAGGTGGCGGGTGGGCGTCGATAAGCATGCGTCCAGCGCTCAACAACTCAACAGTAAAAATTTCTAGCAAGGTTGCACTTCAATGGTTCAAGTCTTAAGCGCAGGGATTATCAGCTTCCTCGTGGCCATTTTCCTGACGCCCGTGCTCATTCGGTATTTCCACCGGCGGGCCATGGGGCAGGAGATCCGTGAGGACGGCCCGCAGTCCCACGCGCGCAAGCGCGGCACGCCGACGATGGGCGGTATCGCGATCCTCGTTGCCATTACCGTCAGCTACATTCTCAGCTCGCTGATCGCGCTGTTTACCGGGCACGAGGCGTTCACCGCCAGCGGCCTCATCGTGCTTGGACTGACCCTGTCGCTCGGCCTCGTTGGGTTTGCGGACGACGGCATCAAGCTGTTCATGCACCGCAACCTGGGCCTGAACAAGACCGCGAAGCTGGTAGCGCAGCTGGCCATCGCGCTCACCTTTGGCATTCTCATCTTGCAGTTCCCGGACAACGAGGGGCTGACCCCCGGCTCAACCGCGCTGAGCTTCGTGCGAGACATTGAAACGATCGACCTGGCGGTCGGCGGCGGCGTCCTCGGCACGCTTGTCTTCCTCGTGTTCATCTACATCCTGCTCGCGGCCTGGTCCAACGCGGTCAACCTCACCGACGGCCTCGACGGTCTCGCCTCGGGCACGACCGCACTGGTGATGTCCGCGTACGTGGCCATCACGTTCTGGCAGTTCCGTAACTCCTGCTCGCTGTCCGCAACCCCCGGCTGCTACGCGGTCCGCGACCCGCTCGACCTGGCCATCCTCGCCGCCGCCGGCTTTGGTGCCTGCATCGGCTTCCTGTGGTGGAACGCGGCGCCGGCCAAGATCTTCATGGGTGACACCGGATCGCTCGCGCTCGGCGGACTGGTTGCGGGGCTCTCCGTGGCCTCTCGCACCGAGCTGCTCATGATCGTGGTTGGCGCGCTGTTTGTCATGGAGGCAGGCTCTGTGGTCATCCAGGTCGCGTCGTACAAGACGACCGGCAAGCGCGTGTTCCGCATGGCGCCGTTCCACCACCACTTTGAAAACGGCGGTTGGGCCGAGACCACCGTGGTGGTTCGCTTCTGGATCATCTCCGCTATGGCCGTCGCGCTCGGTCTCGCGCTGTTCTACGGCGAGTGGCTCACGCAAGACGGGGTGAGCGCGTAAATGGCCTCCCAGATGCAGGGGCACATGCTTATCGACGCCCCCGTGCTCGTCGCCGGAGCCGGCGTCTCCGGCCTCGGCGCGGCCCGCATGCTCTCCGCCCTTGGGGTGGAGTACACGGTCGCGGATGACAGCGCGGCTGGCCGCGACGCGGTCCGCGATGCCACCGGCGCTCCCGTCATCACGACCGCGGAGGCGGCCGAGCGCTTCGCCAACTTTGCCACCGTGGTGACGTCCCCCGGCTGGCGCCCGGACACCCCGCTCCTTGTGGAGGCCGCTCAGGCCGGCCTCGAGGTCATCGGGGACGTGGAACTGTGCTTCCGGCTCGACCGCGCGGGCGCGTTCGGCGCACCGCGCGATTGGCTGGTGGTCACTGGCACGAACGGCAAGACCACCACCACCGGCATGCTCGCCTCCATCATGACGCAGTGCGGGAGAGACACCGGCAAGCGTGCGCAGGCCTGCGGCAACATCGGCGTGGCCGTCGCAGACGCGCTGCTGGCCGAGGAACGCGTCGACGTGCTGGTGGCGGAGCTCTCCAGCTTCCAGCTGCACTGGTCCAGCCAGCTCGTCCCCGATGCGGGCGTGCTGCTCAACCTCGCGGACGACCACCTGGATTGGCACGGATCCTTTGCCAACTACGCGTCCGACAAGGCGAAAGTGCTGCGCGCGCCCAGCGCAGTCGCCGGCGCAGACGACCCGGAAGTGACCAAACTGGTGGCGGCAACCGGCCGAGACGACGTCATCGGCTTCACGCTGCGTGCCCCCGAGCCCGGGCAGGTCGGCGTGGAGGGCGGTCGGCTGGTCTCTCGCTGGAAGAGCGACGATCCCGCGGACCTCGCTTCCGCCACGCGCATCCAGCCCCCGGGGGCCGCGGGCGTGCTCGACGCCGCCGCCGCGGCGGCGGTGGCGCTCACCCAGGGTGCGACGCCCGCCCACATCCAGGACGGGTTGGACGCGTACCGCGTGGCCGACCACCGCGGCGCCGTCGTCCACAGTGGTGGGGGCGTGGATTGGGTGGACAACTCCAAGGCCACCAACCCGCACGCCGCCCACTCCGCGCTGTCGGGCGCGGGCACCGTCGTGTGGGTCGCGGGCGGACAGCTCAAGGGCGCAAGCGTGGACGAGCTCATCCACGAGCACTCCGCACAGTTCCGCGCTGTGGCGCTCATGGGGACAGACCGCGAAATCCTGCGCGACGCGCTGCAGCGGCTCGCCCCGCAGGTGCCCATATTTGTCACGGAGAGCACCGACCCGGCCGAAGCGATGGACAACGTGGTTGAGTTCGCAGCTTCCGTAGCGCAGCCTGGGGATTCCGTGTTATTAGCCCCGGCTGCTGCAAGTTTGGATATGTATTCCGGAATGTCAGCGCGTGGCGACGAATTTCGCGCCGCAGCAATGAGACACTGCTAACACGAGTAACACGAACCACGCTGGTTGAAACGACGAAAGGCCACAGGACGCATTCGATGACGCTGAAACCAGACAATCACAGGAGGTCGGAGCGCCCGGCCGGGGCGACTCGCGGGCGCCGCCCCGCCGAGCGCTCCAGCGCCGCGGTCCGACAGGAGTCCCGACTTGGCAACGCCTCGCGTCGCCTGGGCGAGTTCATGGATTCGCGCCCCCTGCTGGATTACACCATGATCCGCACTGTGGTGCTCGTCCTCGCCGGCCTCGGCGTCGTGATGGTGCTCAGCTCATCCATGGCCATGTCGGTGGCGAACAACCAGGCGCCGTGGAGCATCGCACTGCGCCAGCTCCTCATGGTCATCGGCGGCCTGATCGCTTTTTGGGCCGCGCTGAAGATCCCGCCGTCCCGTTTGCACAAGCTCAGCGTCGTGCTCATGTGGTTGGCGGTTCTCCTGCTCATCGCGGTGCTTACGCCGCTGGGCACGGGTAAGGAATCGGTGGGCTCGCAGTCCTGGCTCGAGCTCGGGCCGCTGCGCTTGCAGCCCTCGGAGCTCGCCCGCATCGCCATTGCAATCTGGGGCGCACAAGAGGTGGCCAACAAGGACGCGACGCGCCCGCTGCAGGCCGGAACCGGAACGCTGCGTTTCACCGTCGTCTCGGTCACCTGCCTAGCGCTGATCGCGGCGCAGGGCGACTTCGGCATGGCGGTCTCGTTCGCGCTCGTTGTCGCGTTCATCCTGCTCTTCGCGGGCATCTCGTGGCGCACGATCGGCATCTTTGCCGGCATCGGCGCGATCTTCCTCTTCAGTCAGTTCGCGGCGGGCGGCTTCCGTTCCAACCGCTTCCACGTCTACTTCGACGCGCTCCTCGGTCACTTCGAGGACACGCGCGGCATCGCGTTCCAGTCGCACCAGGGCTTTCTTTCGCTTGCCGACGGTGCCCTCTTCGGCGTCGGACTCGGCCAATCTCGCGCCAAGTGGTTCTACCTCCCGGAGGCGCAAAACGACTTCATTTTCGCCGTCATCGGCGAGGAGCTCGGCCTGTGGGGCGGCGCGCTGGTGATCTGCCTGTTCGCCATGCTCGGCTACTTCGGCCTGCGGGCCGCACGCCGTGCGCAGACGCAGGAGCAGCGGCTCATGGCTGCCTCGCTGGCGGCCGCTGTGGTTTCCCAAGCGTTCATTAACATCGGCTACGTCGTCGGCCTCCTGCCCGTGACCGGCATCCAGCTGCCGATGCTCTCCGCGGGTGGCACGTCCGCGGTCATCACGTTCGGCGCCATGGGCGTGCTCGCCTCGGTGGCCCGCCACGAGCCGGATGCGGTTTCCGCGATGCAGAACTACGGGCGTCCGCTCTTTGACCAACTGTTGATGATTGGGGAGCCGCGGCCCGTCGATAAGCAAGGCACCCCGCGCCCGAAAACCACATCGCGCAAGCGCGAAGGGTCGCGTTCGGGGCGCGTCGTTCGACCGAACCAGCGCGACGCGCGCTTCGGCACACCCGTCACGGCGCGCGGCGCGGCGGGGTCCGGTCGCCGCACCGACGACGAACGAGGTCGCCCGAGCAGGCGCCGCGAGCAGGCGCGCTACGATGAACCACGAAACAGCGCTCGCAGGGGCGAGCGCCGGGCCGGCTAACGCTGTCGGTCAGCGACGTGAAAGGCGGAAATACGGCAATGGCTGAAACGCACGACGGAGACGGTACCCAGCTCAACACCCAGCTCAATGTGGTGGTAGCCGGCGGCGGCACTGCGGGCCACATCGAGCCCGCCCTCGCGGTCGGCGAGGTCCTGCGCGACACCTATGGCGCGCGCGTCGTCGCTCTGGGCACGGAGAAGGGGTTGGAGACGACCATTGTGCCCGCGCGAGGATTCGAGCTCGAGCTCATTGACCCGGTGCCGATGCCCCGCAAGCAGCCGCTGAAGTGGGCGGGCATCCCGCTGAAGCTGCGCCGCGCAGTGCGTCAAACCGCGGACATCATGAAGGAGAGCGGCGCGGACGTGGTCTTCGGCACCGGCGGATACGTCGCCGGTCCCGCGTACCTGGCCGCGCGCCAGCTGCGTCTGCCGTTCTTTGTCCTGGAGACCAACGCGCTGGCCGGTATGGCGAACAAGCTCGGCGTGCGACTCGGCGGCATTGGGCTCAACGCCGTGCCGAACTCGGGCATGGCCGGCGACGTCGTCGGGATCCCCGTGCGCCCGGGCGTGGGAGACGACCCGGACGGGGCGAAGGCCGGGCGCGGATACAAGATGTGGGACCTGGACCCCAACACGAAGACGGTCCTGGTCACCGGCGGTTCCCAGGGCGCGGTGAACATTAACCGCGCGCTTGCCGGCGCGGTGGAGCGGATCACCGGCGCTGGGTTCCAGGTCCTGCACGCGTACGGCCGGAAGAACGACGCCCCCGCGACCATGGATGGCTACACTGCCGTGCCGTACATCGACGATATGGAGGCCGCGTACGCTGTCGCGGACCTCGTGGTCTGCCGTTCCGGCGCAATGACCGTGGCTGAAAACTCCGCCGCAGGACTGCCCGCGATCTACATCCCGCTGCCGCACGGCAACGGCGAGCAGGGACTCAACTCCGCGCACCTTGTTGCCACCGGGGCCGCAGTGCGTATCGACGACGCGTCGCTCACCCCCGACGCCCTCGCCGAAGAGGTCCTGGGCATCCTGGGTAGCCCGGACCGCTACCAAGAGATGCGCAGCGCCCTCGAAACCTCGGGCGCTGGCAACGTGGCTGAAGAACTCGCGCGGCGCATCACCAAGGCCGCCGCCCGCAGCGCGCACCAATAGCCCCGCCGACTCACCCGATTAGAAGGAGACCCCCAATGACGCCGACGACTACCCCGGGCGCTTCCGACCCGGCCGAGACCCCAATCGACCTCTCCCGCGTCCACCTCATCGGCATCGGCGGCGCCGGCATGTCCGGCGTGGCCCACATCCTGCTCGACCGCGGCTCCGTGGTCACCGGTTCGGACGTGAAGGAGTCGCGCCCGGTCCGCGCGCTGCGTCTGCAGGGCGCGGAGGTGGCCATCGGCCACGCGCGCGAAAACCTCGAGCTTTCCGCTGAGCTCCCGACCGTCGTGGTGACCAGCTTCGCCGCGATCCCCAAGGACAACCCGGAGTTGGTGCGCGCCGCGGAGGAGGGAATCCCGGTGATCCGCCGCTCCGACCTCCTTGGCGAGCTCATGGAGGGCTACACCCAGGTGCTCCTCGCCGGGACGCACGGCAAGACGTCCACCACGTCCATGGCGGTGGTGGCGCTGCAGGCGGCCGGGGTGGACCCCTCCTTCGCCATTGGCGGTCAGCTCAACCGCGCCGGCACGAACGCCCACCACGGAGCCGGCGACGTGTTCGTGGCCGAGGCGGACGAGTCGGACGCGTCGCTGCTTCGCTACAAGCCGAACGTCGCGGTGATTACCAACATCGAGCCCGACCACCTCGACTTCTTCAAAACCCACGAGGCGTACTTCCAGGTCTTCGACGACTTCGCCGACCGCGTCCAGCCCGGCGGCCACCTCGTGGTCTGCCTGGACGACCCGCACGCAGCCGAGTGCGGTGAGCGCGCCGCCGCCCGGGGCGTGAACGTGCTTGGCTACGGCACCGCGGAGGCCGTCGCGGCCCACCCCGACGTCCCCGCCGGCGCCGTGATCACCGAGGAAACGGTGGAAGGCTCCTACGTCACGACGACTGTGGAGCTGAACGTGCCCGAACACACCGCCACGGTGCGCTATCAGCTCAGTGTCCCGGGCCGCCACATGGTGCTCAACTCCGCGGCCGCGCTGCTCGCTGGCGTGCTTGCCGGCGCCGACCCGGAGAAGCTGGGGGAGGGGCTCACCGACTTTTCCGGCGTGCGCCGCCGCTTCGAGTTCCGCGGCCAGGTCGAGGGCGGCGACTTCGACGGCGTGCGCGTCTACGACGACTACGCCCACCACCCGACCGAGGTCAACGCGGTGCTCACCGCCGCGCGCGACAAGGTGACCACCGAGGGCAACGGCGCGCGCGTCGTCGTCTGCTTCCAGCCGCACCTCTACTCCCGCACCGAAGCCTTCGCCGAGGAGTTCGCCCAGGCCCTTTCGCTTGCCGACGCCTGCGTCGTCCTCGACATCTACGGAGCCCGAGAAACCCCCGTGGAGGGTGTAACCTCGCGGATCATCACCGACCGCATCGCGGACGGGACCGAGGTCCGCTTGGAGCCCGACTTCTCTGCGGCGCCGCGGACGGTGGCGTCCCTGACGAAGCCGGGCGACCTCGTGCTGACGATGGGTGCGGGCAGCGTGACGCTGCTCGCGCCGGAGATCCTCCGCGAGCTCTCGGGAAACGCGACGCCGGGCGCGGAGGCCTAAATGTCCACCGTGATCGGCAGTTCCGGCACCCCGGACCCGGAGGAGCCCCAAGACACTCAAGACGCCCAAGATCCGCAAGACTCGCAAGATTCAGACGACTCGCGCGAGGAGCCGCAGATCCCGGAGGTCGACGGCGACGTTGACCCCGCGGACGAGGGAGCCGTCGACCCCGCGGACGAGGGCGAGCTCGACCCGGAGGAGTGGGACGAGAGCGAGCCGGAGCCCGAGCCCGAGCCGGGCGAGAAAACCAGTCCCGCACGCGTGCGTGCCTATGAATCTACCGCGGCGCCGCGCGCCGAAGCGGCAGCCGAGGAGCCGCCGACACCGGTCGACGACGCGGCGTCGCGCGCCAAGCGCATGCGGAGGCGTCGTCGCGCCGTCGGCTCCGTGGCCCTTGCCGTTGTGGTCATCGGCGTCGTGGGCGCGATCATGCCGTTTACCCCGATGATGCCGGTCCACGGGATCAACGTGGACGGCACCCAGAACCTCAGCGTCGGCGAGGTCCAGGACCTCACAGGGATCGAGCCGGAAACGCCGATGGGCCGGGTGGACGTGCAGGGTGCCGCGCAGCGCGTCGCCGGGAACCCGTGGGTGAGCTCCGTGACGGTCAAGCGCGACTGGCCGAGTGCCATCGACGTCGTGGTGGACGAGCACAAGCCGGTCGCGTTTGTCACCGAGGATGACGGCGCGCACTTGATCGACGACGAAGGCAAGGACTTCATTGTCGCCGAGCCCCCGGCGGGCGCGATGGAGCTGGTTGGGCCCGGAATCGGTGATGAGGAGGGGAAGCGGCACGCGGTGGAGATCGCGGCGTCGATAAGCGAAAAAGCCCGTGGCGAGGTCGAGTCTTTGGAGGCGCGCGGGCCGTACGAGTACGTGCTGCACGTAGCCGGCGGGCGGCAAGTGACGTGGGGTGCTGCGGAGGACAACATAAATAAGGCGCTCGCGCTTGAGACCGTACTGCAACTGGAGGGCACGGAGTTCAATATCTCGAACCCGGAACTCGTCACGTCGCGGTAAAACCCCAGGTCAAAACTCTAAAGTAGAGGTTGAGGGTCGTGACACGCCGGGGGAGAAAACAAAAATCTCCGTTGTGTCATTCATGATGGAACGCGTTAGAAAGAAACCACTCCTCACTGTTTGAAAGGCGAGTCACCACACCATGACCTCTCCCGCGAACTACCTCGCCATGATCCGCGTTGTCGGTGTCGGCGGCGGTGGCGTCAACGCCGTCAACCGCATGATCGAAGAAGGCCTGAAGGGCGTCGAATTCGTCGCCATTAACACCGACTCGCAGGCGCTGCTGTTTACGGATGCCGATACGAAGCTGGACATCGGCCGCGAAGCCACTCGTGGCCTCGGCGCGGGTGCGAACCCGGAGGTTGGCCGTACTTCCGCGGAGGACCACAAGCAGGAGATCGAGGAGTCGCTGAAGGGCTCCGACATGGTGTTCGTGACCGCCGGCGAGGGCGGCGGCACCGGCACCGGTGCGGCGCCGGTCGTCGCCGGCATTGCCAAGAAGATGGGCGCCCTGACCATCGGCGTGGTCACCCGCCCGTTCACCTTTGAGGGCAAGCGCCGCACCCGCCAGGCACTCGAGGGCATCGAGGCGCTCAAGGAGGTTTGCGACACCGTCATCGTCATCCCGAACGATCGCCTGCTGCAGCTGGGAGAGGCGGAGCTGTCCATGATGGACGCGTTCCGCGCCGCCGATGAGGTGCTCTACAACGGTGTGCAGGGTATTACCAACCTGATCACCATCCCAGGCATGATCAACGTCGACTTCGCCGACGTGCGCTCTGTCATGGCCGACGCCGGCTCCGCGCTCATGGGCGTCGGCTCCGCGCGCGGAGACAACCGCGTGATGACCGCGACCGAGCAGGCCATCAACTCCCCGCTGCTCGAGGCCACCATGGAGGGCGCTAAGGGCGTGCTGATCTCCGTCGCCGGCGGCTCGGACCTCGGCCTGATGGAGGTCAACAACGCGGCTTCCATCGTCGAGGGCAAGGCCGATGAGGACGCGAACATCATCTTCGGCACGATCATCGACGACAACCTGGGCGACGAGGTCCGCGTGACCATCATCGCCACCGGCTTTGACGAGAAGGCCAACGTGCGTGCAGAGGCCGCCCGCCAGGGCGAGCCGCAGATTCAGACCGCCCAGGCGCAGTCCGGCTCCAGCGCGGCACAGATCGACGGCGCGTCCTCGGCCACCCCGGCCCCGTCCCGCGGCTCGCTATTCGACGACCGCGCGGTGGAGACCAACCAGCCCGCGCCCAGCCAGCGTGGCTACGAGGACCGCCAGCCGCGCCACAGCTACGATTCGCAGCGAGGTGGCCTGTTCACCAGCTCCGACCGTAGCTACGGCGACCGCGGCGAGGCCCGTCGCGACGATCGTGACAACCGCGGCGACGACGATTTCGATCTCGACGTCCCCGATTTCCTGCGCTAACCACCAGCGCTCGCCCGGCAGCGTGAGCCGGGTAGCCTTGTTGGCATGGAAAGCCTGACAACCCGCCCCGTCCGCATGGTGTTTACCTCCCGTGCCGGCGGGGCTTCTGCGTCCCCGTACGACAGCTTCAACCTCGCGCTCCACGTCGGGGACGACGAAGCGCAGGTGCACGCTAATCGACGCCGCCTCGCCACCATCCTCGACCTCCCCGAAGAGCACTTCGTGTGGATGGAACAGCTCCACACCAACTCCGTCACCGTGGTCGACGGTCCCCAGGCCGACCCCGTCGAAGCGACCGACGCCCTCGTCACCACCCAGACCGGACTGGCGTTGTGCGTGCTGGTCGCGGACTGCACTCCGGTGCTGCTGTCGGACCACGACGCCGGCGTCATCGCCGCCGTCCACGCGGGCCGGTTGGGCGCGCGCAATGGCATCGTGGCGCGCACCGTGCAGCAGATGGTGGAGCTGGGGGCGAAGCCGGCCAACATCCAAGCGCTGCTGGGACCGGCCGCGGCGGGCGAGTCCTACGAGGTCCCCGCGGAGATGGCGGACGACGTGGAAGCGCACCTGCCGGGCTCCCGCTGCGCAACGAGCAAGGGGATGGCGGGCCTGGACATCCGCGCCGGTATCGTGCGCCAACTGCTCTCGCTGGGCGTGACGCACATCGACGCCGACCCGCGCGACACCATTACGGACGAGTCTTTCTTCTCTCACCGCCGCGAGGGCACGACGGGGCGTCAGGCCGGCGTGATTTGGCTGACGGGGGCGAGATAAATGACTGAGCAACACGCCGAGCAACATGCCGAGCAACAGCACGGCGACCTCAGCGCGGCGCAGCTGCGCGAGAACCTCGAGGCGGTGCAGGACCGGATCCGCGCTGCGGAGCGCGCCGCTCATCGCGAACCGGGAAGTGTGGCCCTGCTGCCGGTGACAAAGTTCCACGGCGCTGGAACAGTCGAAGCGCTCGCCGCCGCTGGAGTCCGCCTGGTGGGGGAGAACCGTGAGCAGGAGGCGCGCGCGAAGGCGGAAACGCTCTCCGCCGACGGCATGGACTGTGGGATCGCCATGATCGGCCAAATCCAATCCAAGAAGGCCAACGCCGTGGCCCGGTGGGCCTCCGAGGTCCACTCGGTGGACTCGGTCAAGCTCGCCCGGGGACTGGACCGCGGGATGGCGCTCGCGATCGAACGCGGCGACCGGCGGGACGGCGCCGGAGACGTGCTGCGCTGCTTGGTGCAGGTGTCTGCCGACGGCGACACCAGCCGCGGCGGCGTCGCGCTGGATGACGCATCATTCGGCGGCGTCGCCGCGGAGGAGACGGTCTCGGACGTCGTCGGGGCCGTCGAGGACGCGGAACACCTCGTCTTTGACGGTTTCATGGTCGTGCCGCCGCTGGACGCCGAACCAGGCGAAGTGTTCGCGCTCGTCCGCCAGCTGACGGACGAGTGGTCGGCCAAGCTGGGGCGCACGCTGCGGATGTCGGCCGGGATGTCCGGCGACTTCGAGCTCGCTATTGCGCACGGCTCAGACGTGGTGCGTGTCGGAACAGCTGTGGTTGGTCCGCGGCCCGTAGGCTAAGCGCGAACCTTACAAATAACACGCCCGGTATTTGTCCGGTCTTCGTCCCGGTCTGGCCTCGATCTGAGCAGCATTGGGCAGTACAAGGGGCACTTCAAGCACCGCAATCAAGGAGCACGATCAATGTCTTTTTTTGACAGCGCGAAGGAATTCCTCGGCCTCGGCCCCTACGGCGAGGACGACGCCTACTATGACGACGCATACGACCGTGACGACCGTGATGACCGTGTTGGCACGGACATGCGCGACGATCGCGGTGACCGCCGGGCTCAGTCCGCCCACGCTGCGCATGAGGTCCGGGACGTCCGCGATGTTGAGCCATCGCGAGCGCACCGTTACTCCTCCGCAGCCGACCGCGATTACGCCGAGCCGCGCGTGCGTCGTGACGCCCAGGTCGTGATCCCGATGCTGCACTCGTACCAGGACGCGAAGCAGGTTGGCGAGCCCTTCCGCGATGGCAACATTGTGATCATGGACCTGACCAGCCTGAGCAAGGTCCAAGCGAAGGCGTTCATCGACTTCTCCTCTGGACTGTGCATGGCGCTGCGGGGCACGATGCACAACCTGACGTCGCGTCTTGACGTCGACCGTCGCGTCTTTGCCATCGTGCCCGATGGGGTCGCCGTTGATGAGCAGGACTTGCAGCGTCGAGCGCACCTCATCTAGTCGGGAAGAGGTGACACGCGCGGGGTAGCGGTTGCACCCCGCGCGTTTTGCTATAGGTATGGTGGCTCACGTGGCAATTTTCGGAGCAATACTGTACGCCCTCGTTGGCCTCTATTCGTTCGTGGTGATCCTCCGCGTCATCATTGAAATGGTGGAAAGCTTTTCACGGCACTTCGACCCGCCCCACTGGTTCATGGTCGCTGGGGAGGCGATCTTTGTGGTGACGGACCCCCCGGTGAAGGCACTGCGGAGGATGATCCCGCCGTTGCGGATGTCCAACGGCATCGGTTTTGACCTCAGCGTGATCGTGCTGTTTGTCGTCCTCGTCGTGGTGCAGATGGTAATTCGCGCCACCCTCATTACTCCGTTCGTCTGAGAGCAGAAACCTGCAGCTCAACCGGAGGTCGAGATCCTTGAATAAGTGCGAATTTCCCCCGCTTTTTGCGCTTCACTCGACACAGACCGCGTGTTCACGTGTATAAATAGATTGACTCGACGTGGCGGAGCTCTCCGTATCGGCTAGAATCGTCGGGTAAAAGCGTTACAATTTATTAGAAACACGGATTGCTTTCCCGTAACGTGGGAGGAAATCCTGTGCCCGGGTAACCGGGTACGTCACTGACTTCGAAGGGAACGCCCATGCCGCTGACTCCAGCAGACGTGCACAATGTCGCTTTCAGTAAGCCTCCGATTGGCAAGCGGGGCTACAACGAGGATGAGGTCGACCAGTTCCTGGACCTCGTTGAGGACACGCTCGCCCAACTGCAGGACGAGAACGATGATCTGCGCGCCCGCGTGGACGAGGTTGTCGCTGGCGGCGGCGCTGCCGCCGCGTCCGCGTCGCAGTCCTCTGCAGTCGACGAGGCGGCTGTGCGCAAGCAGGTCGAGCAGGAGCTCCGCGCTGAGTACGAGAAGAAGCTGCGTGACGCGAATACTGCCACGGACAAGGCAGAGGCCGAGGCCCGCACCGCGAAGAGCGAGGCGGAAAAGGCCCGCAAGCAGGCCGAGGCTGCAAAGCAGGACGCCGACAAGCGTGTTGCTGAGGCGAAGCGCTCCGCAGAGTCCGCAGCCAAGAGCACCACGCAGGGCTCCTCCATCGCCGCGCCTGCCGCAGCTGCGGCTGCCGGGGCATCCGCTGAGGCTGCCTCCGCCGATACCCACGTCCAGGCCGCCAAGGTCCTTGGCCTGGCACAGGAGATGGCGGACCGCCTGACCAGCGACGCGCAGGCTGAGGCCCGCTCCATGCTGGATGAGGCCCGCGGTGCCGCCGCGCGTCAGCTTTCGGACGCGGACACCAAGGCGAAGAAGCAGCTGGCCGATGCGGAGTCCCGCTCCCATGCACAGCTCGAGGACGCGAAGAATCGCGCGGCCGAGGCCACCACGACCGCGGAGACCCGCGCGAAGCAGCTCGTGGCGGATGCCGAGAAGAAGGCGCAGGAGACCATCAGCGACGCGAACTCCCGTGCGGAAGCGCAGATCCGTCAGGCCGAGGAGCAGGCGCACAAGCTGCAGGCCGATGCTGAGCGCAAGCACACGGAGATCATGAACACGGTCAAGCAGCAGCAGAACGCGCTGGAGAACCGTATTGCCGAGCTCCGCACCTTCGAGCGCGAGTACCGCACTCGCCTGAAGACCCTGCTGCAGTCCCAGCTTGAAGAGCTGGAGACCCGCGGCACCTCCGCACCGAGCGGCGACGCCGGCGCGAAGTAGCAGAGCACGCGCTCACAGCGCCCCGCGCACGGACCTGGGATGAGGTTCGTGGGCGGGGCGTTGGCGTCGATAAGCATGCTCCGCACCGCACCGGCCAGGAGTGCGTTATACTGGCGAGGCACTTCAACAGCGCACGTGCTGATCCGGCCATCACCGGGGAGCGTTTTCGGAAGAACCCCGCGGCTCCAGGGCCGCGGCAAGTAGAACCGGACGTGAACAAGGGGAGACGTCACTTCCTTCACCACAAATGAAGCGGGAGCCGGCCCTGCGGTTGGCTTCAAGCAGGGTGGTACCGCGCGGCTTGCCGCGTCCCTGCACGAGAACCGCAACGTGCGTGGAGGAATGATGACCGAGGTAGGTGGCGTCTACCCCAAGGTAGACATGACTGGTGGCAGCAGCCGGTTCCCGGACATGGAACGGGTCGTGCTGGACTACTGGAACAGCGACGGGACCTTTCAGGCCTCGCTGAAAAACCGTGAAGTCGCCGAAGAGTACGTGTTCAATGACGGCCCGCCCTTTGCCAACGGCCTGCCGCACTACGGCCACCTGCTCACCGGCTACGTCAAGGACATCGTCCCGCGCTACCGCACGATGTCCGGCTACCACGTGCCGCGCGTGTTCGGCTGGGACTGCCACGGCCTGCCCGCCGAGCTGGAGGCAGAGAAGCAGCTGGGCATCAAGGACAAAGCGGAGATCGAGGACATGGGCCTCGAGCGCTTCAACGAGTACTGCGCAAAGTCCGTCATGCACTACGCGGACGAGTGGGAAAACTACGTCACGCGCCAGGCGCGCTGGGTGGACTTTGAAAACGGCTACAAGACGATGGATCCGGAGTTCATGGAGTCTGTCATGTGGGCGTTCAAGAAGCTCTACGACAAGGGCTTGATCTACCAGGGCTTCCGCGTCCTGCCGTACTCGTGGGCGGAGCACACGCCGCTGTCCAACCAGGAGACCCGCCTGGACGATTCCTACCGCGAGCGCCAGGACCCAACGGTGACGGTGACCATGCCGTTCACCGGTGGCCGCGAGGGCTTTGCTGCCGCAACCACGTGGGAGGAGCACCCGGAGCTTCACGACGCCGCCGCGATCGCCTGGACCACCACCCCCTGGACCCTCCCGTCCAACCTGGCCCTGGCGGTCCACCCGGAGGTGGAGTACTCGCTGGTCCGCGTTGCCGAGGACGGTGTCGAGGGCTTCGCCGGAGCGAAGCTGCTGCTGGCCACCGACCTCATGGGCGCCTACGCCAAGGAGCTGGGCACGGACCCGGAGGTCGTTGCCACCTTCCGTGGCGCGCAGCTGGAGGGGCTGGAGTACGAGCCGGTCTTCGATTACTTCAAGGGCACGAAGAACGCGTTCATGATCCTGCTGGCGGACTACGTCACCACCGAAGACGGTACCGGTGTGGTCCACCAGGCGCCCGCCTTTGGTGAGGACGATATGCTCACCACCGAAAAGTACGACATCGACTTGGTCATCCCGGTCGACGCCGACGGCAAGTTCACCAGCCTCGTCCCCGAGTACGAGGGCAAGCTGGTGTTTGACGCGAACCGCGACATCATCCGCGAGCTCAAGGCCGCGGGCCGCGTGGTGCGCGACCAGACTATCGTCCACTCCTACCCGCACTCCTGGCGCTCCGGCGAGCCGCTCATCTACATGGCGCTGCCGGCATGGTTTGTCAAGGTCACCGAGTTCCGCGACCGCATGGTTGAACTGAACCAGCAGATCGACTGGATCCCGTCGCACATCCGCGACGGCCAGTTTGGCAAGTGGCTGGAGGGCGCGCGCGACTGGAACATCTCGCGTACCCGCTACTGGGGCTCCCCGGTGCCGGCGTGGGTGTCGGATAACCCGGAGTTCCCGCGCGTCGACGTGTACGGCTCCCTCGAGGAGCTCGAGCGCGACTTCGGCCGGCGCCCCGAATCGCTGCACCGTCCGCACATCGACGAGCTGGTGCGCCCCAACCCGGACGATCCGACCGGCAAGTCCATGATGCGCCGCGTGCCGGACGTGCTGGACTGCTGGTTCGAGTCCGGCTCGATGCCGTTCGCCCAGTACCACTACCCGTTTGAGAACGTGGAGGAGTTTGAAACCCGCCAGCCGGCCGACTTCATCGTGGAGTACTCCGGCCAGACTCGCGGCTGGTTCTACCTCCAGCACGTGATGTCCACCGCGCTGTTCGACCGCCCGGCGTTTAAGAAGGTCGTCGCCCACGGCATCGTGCTCGGCGACGACGGCCTGAAGATGTCTAAGTCCAAGGGCAACTACCCGGACGTCAACGAGGTCTTTGACCGTGACGGCTCGGACGCGATGCGCTGGTTCCTCATGTCCAGCGCCATCCTGCGCGGCGGCAACCTCATCGTCACCGAGCAAGGCATCCGCGACGGCGTGCGCCAGGCGCTCCTGCCAATCTGGAACGCGTACTCGTTCCTGCAGCTCTACAGCTCGCACGAGGCGACCTGGTCGCTGGACTCCACCGACGTGCTCGACCGCTACATCCTGGCCAAGACGCACGACATGGTCGCAGCTGTCGATGCCGCGCTTGCAGACACCCGCATCGCCGATGCCTGCGACGAGGTTCGCCGCTTCGCCGACACCCTGACCAACTGGTACGTGCGCCGCTCCCGCGACCGGTTCTGGGAGGGCCAGGAGGCGCACCCGGAGGCCTTCAACACCCTGTACACGGTGCTGGAGATCCTCACCCGCGTCACGGCGCCGCTGCTGCCGTACATCTCCGAGGTCATCTGGCGTGGCCTGACCGGCGGGCGCTCCGTGCACCTCACGGACTACCCGCAGGCGGACACCATCCCGTCTGACGACGCACTCGTGGCGACGATGGACGCCACCCGTGCGGTGTGCTCCGCGGCTTCCTCGGTGCGCAAGTCCCGCAAGCTGCGCAACCGTCTGCCGCTGCCCAAGCTCACCGTGGCGCTGCCGAACGCGAATGACCTGGCCGACTTCGCCCCGGTCATCCGCGACGAGGTCAACGTCAAGGCCGTCGAGCTGACCGAGGACGTAGATTCGGCGGGTTCCTTCGAGGTCGTCGTGAACGCGAAGGTCGCTGGTCCGAAGCTGGGCAAGGACGTGCAGCGTGCCATCAAGAATGTGAAGGCGGGCAACTACGAGCGTCGCGGCGACGACGTGGTGGTCGACGGCGACATCGTGCTTACCCCGGAGCTCTACACGGAGCGCCTCGTGGCCGAGAACCCGGAGAGCACCGCGCGCGTGGACGCGAACGACGGTGTCGCCGGCCTGGTCGTCCTGGACACCGAGGTCACCGAGGAATTGGAGGCCGAGGGCTGGGCCGCCGATGTGATCCGCGGTCTGCAGGACGCGCGTAAGCGCGAGGGCTTCGAGGTCTCCGACCGCATCGCCGTGGTGCTCTCCGTGCCGGCGGAGAAGGAGGGGTGGGCCAAGCGCTACGCGGAGCACATCGCCGGCGAGACCCTGGCCACCGACTTCTCCGTCACCACCGACGCGCTGTCCGGCGAGCAGACGGTGCACGAGGTGATCGACGGCGTGACGGCGCAGGTGCGCAAGAACGCGTAGCCCTCGCCTGCCCTCGCCTGCCCTCACCGCCGTGGCCCCCAACCTGCCAGTTGGAACTTGTGAGCGATGATTGGCAGACTTGGGGGCATGACTCGCTGGGTGCTGCACATCGACATGGACGCCTTCTTCGCGTCCTGCGAGCAGCTCACCCGGCCCACCCTCAAAGGCCGCCCGGTCCTGGTCGCCGGGGTCACCGGGCGCGGCGTGGTCGCCGGCGCCAGCTACGAGGCGCGCAAGTTCGGCGCGCGCTCGGCCATGCCCACGCACCGTGCCGCCCGCCTCATTGGCCCGCAGGCGGTGCTGGTTACGCCGCGTCGCCCGGTCTATAGCGCGGCGTCGCGACGCGTCTTTGACATCATCCGCCGCCGCGTGGACGTGATGGAGCAGCTCTCGATCGACGAGGCGTTCTTAGAGCCAGAGGAGCTTGTCGACGCCACGCCGGACCACGTCCGCGCTTGGGCCAACGACCTGCGCGACGCGATCAAGCAAGAGACCGGTTTGCCCAGCTCTATCGGGGCCGGCAGCGGGAAGCAGTACGCCAAGATCGGTTCCGGCTTGGCCAAACCGGACGGCGTTTTTGTCATCCCGCACGACGAGCAGTTGGACATCTTGCACCCGCTCCCGGTGAGCCAGCTGTGGGGCGTCGGCCCGGTCACGGAGGGGAAACTCGCGGCGGCCGGCATCGAGACGATCGGAGACTTCGCCGCGTTGAGCGAGAAGGAAGTGGACATCTCACTCGGCGGCGTCGTGGCGAAGCAGCTGTGGACGCTGGCGCGCGGCATCGATGACCGGCCGGTCGCGCAGCGGGCGAAATCCAAGCAGATTTCGTCGGAGCACACCTACCCGCAGGACCTCACCACGCAGGCGGAGGTGGACGCTGCGCTCGAGCGGGCGGCAGCGGGCTCGCACCGACGCCTGGTCCGCGCCGGTCGCGGGGCGCGCACCGTCACGGTCAAGCTGCGCATGGCGGATTTCCGCATCGAGTCGCGCTCAGCCACGCTTCCGTACGCCACCGATGACGCTGGCACCTTGCTCGCCACGGCCTTCAAGCTGGTGCGCTACCCGGACGAGGTCGGGCCGATACGGCTCGTCGGCGTCTCCTACTCGGGCCTCGAGCACTCGCTCCAGGACGTGCTCTTCCCGGAGCTCGACCAGGCGATTGTGAAGCCCGCCTCGGCGGAGACAGACTACGAGACCGGGGTGAGCGACCACGTGACTCAGGAGCAGATCGAGGTGGACACGCAGGCCGGGCACCAGCAGGGAATCTGGCAGGCCACGCAGGACGTGTTCCACCCAGAGTACGGCCACGGATGGGTGCAGGGCGCGGGCAAGGGGTGGGTGACCGTCCGCTTTGAAACCCGCTCGACGGGGCCGGGGCGCATCAAGAGCCTGCGCGAGACGGACGAACAGCTGCAGACCGCGGACCCGCTCGACTCGCTGGACTGGGACGACTGGTTCGAGGAGGAGCGCGACGCCGAGGAACGCGACGGCTAGCTAGCGCGCGCCGAGCAGCGGCGCCGGGTCGACGCCCGCGGCCAGCGCCGTCGCGAGCGCCATGCGTGCCTGGCCCGGGCGCAGGAAGCCCGCCGGCAGCGCGCCCTTCGCGCCGAGCGTGCTGCCGCCGCCGGCGCCGCCGTAGGCAAACGCCACCTCGCCGCGCGGTACGGAGGTGGAAATGACCACCGGGATCCCGGCGTCCAGGGCGCGGGCAAGGCCGGTGCCCATCTGCTCGGAGACGTTGCCCGCACCCAGTGCGGCGACGACGATGCCGTCCGGGCGGGAGGCGGCGACGGCGTCTACGAGCGCGTCGTCCGCGCCGGGCCACGCCGCGATGACGGGGATGTTGCACCCGTCCAGTTGGGCCAGGGGAGCGGCAGCGGGCCGGGGCAGCGGCCGGTCGGCGGCGAGCGCGAAAGCGCGCAGCTCGCCGGTGTGGGCCTTGTACAGGCCACGGGCCGGTAGGGTGTCGCCGCCGAAGTGGACGAGCACGCCCTGGCCGCGGCGCAGCGGGTCGGCGGCGGTGTCGATCGCGCGGCGCAGGTTCTCGGGCCCGTCGGGCGCGTCGGCGTCGGCGGGGCGCTGCGCGCCGGTGAGCACGACGGGGCGGGGGTCGTCGTGGACGAGGTCGAGCGCGAGCGCGGTATCGGCCATGGAGTCGGTGCCGTGGGTGATGACGATTCCGGTGACGGAGGCGTCGTCAAGCGCTTTGCGCACGAGCGACCTCAAGGTATCGACTTCGGCGAGGGTGACTGAGGAGGAATCCAGGCTCGCGGCGTCGTAGGTGCGCACTGGCTCGGTGGTGCCGCTGCGGGAGACGAGCTCCTCGCAGGTCAGGGTGGGGACGCGCGCGCCGGTGGCGTCGGTGGTGGAGGCGATGGTGCCGCCGGTGGAGATGACGAGGACGAAGTGTTCCATGAGTCCTAGCGTGCCAGATGTTGTTGTTGGTGTGGTGATACCGGGGCGATACGCTGAGTGGAATAAAGTGCAAACGAGAACCTACGAAGCAAATGCTGCCGCAAGGAGAATCAGTGAACGCACACAAACTCATCGTCGCCGTTGCCGCACTCGGGCTGACTGCGGGCCTCGCCGCCTGCTCCGATGATGGCGAGTCCGGCGCGGACACCAGCGGGTCCGCCAGCAACGAGCAGACCTCCGCCCAGCAGGCCGCCCCGGTGGCCGAGCTGCCGACCGCCGAGGAGCTCAACGCCGTGCTGACCCGCGCGACCGACTCCGCCCTGCCGATCGGCGAGCGCGTCAACACCGTCCAGGGCGGCGACACCGTGCCCGAGCTTTTCGATGTCATGGCGCAGTCCCAACAGCAGTCCGGGGCAAACTTCCAGGTCGTGGACCCCATCCTGCCGGGCTACGGGCCGAACACGGTCCTGGCTACCGTGAACTTCACCCAGCCGGAGCAGCAGTCCGCGCAGCAGGCGGAGGACGTGGAGTTCGTCTTCGAGGACGGGCAGTGGAAGCTGTCCCAGGAGTGGGCCTGCACCCTGGTGACGAATACGCTGCCGCCGGAGCAGGTGCCGCCAATGTGCACCGCCGGCGCCGCGCCGACCGTGCCCGGGGACCAGGCCCCCGCCGACGCGCCGGCCGCGCCCGGGGACCAGGTCCCCGCCGACGCGCCGGCCGCGGATGCCCCGGCTGAGCAGGCACCGGAGGGCGATTACCAGGAGGCCCCGGCCCTGTAGCCCGCTAGTCCATCTCGTCGCGCCAGACCTCGCCGGTCCACATCGTGGACAGGGTGAGGATCCTGGCGCGTTCGTCGTTTGTGCGGATCCGCTCGCGCCACTGGCGGCGCACCCACCGGTCGTGGCTGGTGATGATCACGGTGCCCGCAAAGTCCAGCAGGGCGTGCTCGAGCTCTTCCGCCAGGGCGAGCGAGAGGTGGTTGGTGGGCTCGTCCAACAGCAGCAGGTCCGGGGGAGTGGAAAGGATCACGCCGAGGGAAACCCTGCGGCGTTGGCCCAGCGAGAGGTCCTCCAGCTTCGTGGCGGCCTGCGCCTCGGTCATCAGCCCCATCTCCACGAGGTCCGGGGAGTCGCCACCCGTGCGGATGGCAAATGCCTCGGCCGCGGTGACCGTCAGGTCGCGCCACGAGTCGTCCTGCTCAAGGCGGCCCACGCTGTACTCCTCCGGGATGAGGCACTCGCCGGAATACTCGGTGAGCGTGCCGTCCAGGATCTTCAGCAGCGTCGACTTGCCCGACCCGTTCGGCCCCTCCACCAGGAGTTGCTGGCCGGGCTGCAGCTTCAGGTCCAGCGGGGCGAGGCGATCCGGCACCGCGAGGCCCCGGGTCACCACGGCAGGCACGCCTATCGACGTTGCCGTGTGATCCGGCACCCCGCGGAAGGACAGCCGCGCCGGCGGGGCCGGGATCGCTTCGCGCTGCAGCGCCTCCAGGCGAAGACGCGCGGAGCGGCGTCGGTTGCCCACCGTCTTCGCTGCCTTATCGGCGTAGAACTTCGCCGCCGCGCGCGTCTCGGTCTTGTTCTCGTGGGAGTGGAAGACGTCGTCCTCGCCCTGCTCGGCGGCCTTCTCCAGGCGCGTGCGCTCGTGCTCCTGGGCGGCGTAGTCGGTCTCCCAGCGTCGCCGGCGGTCCTCGCGGGCCTTCAGGTAGTCCGAAAACGCGCCGGAAAAGCGGGCGCCCTGGCGGGTCTCCTCGCCGAACCCGCCTTCCGCGCCAAGGCCGGGATCCAGGTCGACGATCCCGTCACAGGCGCGGTCGAGGAAGTAGCGGCTGTGGGAGGCCACGAGCACGGGGCCCTTAAACGCCTCGAGCTCGCCGATGAGGAAGTCCACGGCCTCGTCGTCGAGGTGGTTTGTTGGCTCGTCGAGCACCATGGCCTCGACCGGGCGCAACAGGAGGGCGGCGAGCGCGAAGCGGCGCCGCTGCCCGCCGCTCATCTCGCCCAGCGGGGTGGAAAGGGGAACGTTGGCCAGGCCGAGGCCGGCGAGCACGGTGGCGATGCGCGCATCCAACTCCCACACGCCGGACTGCTCGGCGCGCGCGAGTGCGCGGTCGAAGTCGGCGGCGAGTGCGGCGGACGCGGCGTCGTCCTGCTCCGTGGCCATGGCCTCCCCCAGGCGGGTGATGTCGGCTTCGACGTCGCGGAGTTCGGCCACGGCGGCGTCGATAAGCTTGCTTGCAGGCTCGGTGAACGGCAGGGACGTTTCTTGGGCGATGAAGCCGGTGGTTGGCGGGGTGATGAGCT
This sequence comes from Corynebacterium sp. NML 150383, assembly GCF_002285085.1. Taxonomy (NCBI): domain Bacteria; kingdom Bacillati; phylum Actinomycetota; class Actinomycetes; order Mycobacteriales; family Corynebacteriaceae; genus Corynebacterium; species Corynebacterium sp. NML 150383. The sequence goes on from NZ_NSGK01000006.1 coordinate 77,047, forward strand.
GGCCGGTATCGGCGGTGAGCTCGCCGGAGATGACGCCGAGCAGGGTGGATTTGCCGGCGCCGTTCTCGCCGATCAGGCCCGTGACGGAGCCGGAGGGGACGGCGAAGGAGATGTCGGTGAGTACTCGCTTGCCGCCGGGGTAGGTAAATGAGATGCCATCGAGGCCGATGTGCAGCGGTGCGACCATGGGAAACTCCTTGAAAACTCTGGGGTGAGCGCTACGCGTCGTCGGACCCGTAGGTCACGGCCTCCGTGACGTCCTGCACCACGCGGTAGGCGGCGTCCTCGCCCGAGTAGACCAGGCGGGTGGTGGACGCGACCTGCCCGGACGTGGGCAGCGGGTGCTTCAAGTCCAGCGTAATACTGCCCTTTGATGTCGTGGACGTGCTCTCCACGTCAAGCGTCTGCCCGTCCAGGTCCCCGGCGACAGAATTGTCAATCTGCAGCGACTGCTGGGTCGGGCGTTCCTCCACGTGGATGTCAAGGTCGACCGCATCGCCCCTCGAGCCGGGTTACCGTATAGGTTGCGGTGCGCAGCATGTTCGAGGTCCCGGTGACGCGGTTGCGCACGGTCCACGAGCCGCCCACGCCGACCGGTTCGTCAGGCAGCACCACGTTCATCGACGCCACGGCCAGCAGCGACTGCTCCACCGCTTGGCGCCCCCGCTCCTGGGACTCGTTCGGTGCCATGAGCTTCAGCGTAGAGATGGCGCCGGTCGACTGCGCCCGCCAGCGCATGAGGAACCCCTCCGCGGACGCGACCTCCTGGCTCAGCGGCAGGTCGGAGTGCTTGCCTTTGCCCACGGTGCACTCCACCGCGGCGTCCGCCGGGGACTCGTCCTCGCCCGGCTCCGGGGCGCTGCCCGCCGTGACGGCGAGCGGGAGCGTGGTGGTGGAGACGTCGACGCTGCTCACGTCCGGCAGGCCGGGGTCCTCGTGCGCTTGGTCCGCGGGCAGCACGTCCTGGCTGATGCCGGAGGACACCGCGACGGTGGTGTCCCATGCGTCGGTCTCGTCGGTGTTCTCGCCGTCTTCGCCACCCAGCCGGTAGGAGAGCTGCTGCGGGGACTCGCCCGCGGCAACGACCTCCACGGCCGGGGTGTCCATGGCAAACGCCGGAATCCCCTTGAGCGGGTCCTCGTCCGCGGTGCCGCAAGCAGTCAGCGGGAGCAGCGTTGCGCTGAGCACCAGGCAGGCGGCGGCGAAACGGGGTCGGTGAGCTGGGCGAGCAGGACGCGCCGAGCGCGCTCGGGGAGGCAGAAACATCACACTTTGAAACTACCGCACCGCGACGACCCGGAAGCAACCACGGCTGCGTGCCCAGACCGGGCGACAGTGCGCCCGCGCGGAGCCGGACCCGCTACAGTTGACAGGCGATGCAACACAACAACAGTCACACCAATACGCAGGACCCGGCGTCCGCGCCTCGCGGCCCGCGCCGGGGGAGGTACCTGCCGCTCGTCGCCGCCGTCATGCTGGTCATCGCGGTGGCGGATCAGGCCATCAAACAGCTGATGGTCTCGTGGCTCGAGCCGGGGGATCAGGTCCCGCTGATTGGTGACTGGTTCCGGTTCTACCTGCTGTTCAACCCGGGCGCGGCCTTCTCCATGGGCCAGAACTCGACCTGGCTGTTCACCACGATCCAGCTCGCCTTCGTCGTCGGTGCGCTGCTCTACGCCCCGCGCTTGACCTCGCGTTTCGAGGCCATCGGTCTGGCCATGATCGCGGGCGGCGCCCTGGGCAACCTCATTGACCGCCTGTTCCGTGACCCCGGCTTCTGGTTCGGCCACGTCGTGGACTACATCTCCGTGGGCTCGTTCGCGGTCTTCAACCTCGCGGACGCCTGCATCACCGTCGGCACCGCCCTGTTCGCGTTGGCGGTGTTGACCTCTGACCACAAGGAGGCGCCGCATGCCGGGTGACTTCCGCAGCCTCCCCGTCCCCGAAGGCCTGGCCGGCATGCGCGTTGACGCCGCGCTGGCCAAACTCTTCGGCATCTCCCGCAGCGTTGCCGCCGAGATGATCGCGCAGGAGCAGGTGCTTATCGACGCCACACCGCCCCAAAAATCCGACCGCGTCATCCCAGGCGCCCTCATCGAGGCCACCCTCCCGGAACCCAAGCGAGCGCCGGAACCGGTGGCGGAGCACGTCGAGGGCCTGGAGATCCTCTACCACGACGCCGACGTCATCGCGGTGGACAAGCCAGTCGGCGTTGCCGCGCACCCGACCCTGGGGTGGGACGGCCCCACCGTCCTCGGCGGCCTGCAGGCCATGGGCTTCACGCTGCCGGACGCGGGTCCCCCGGAGCGCAAGGGCATCGTGCAGCGCCTGGATGTTGGCACCTCCGGGGTGATGGTGGTCGCCGCGAGCGTCCAGGGCTACTCGGTGCTCAAGCGTGCCTTCAAGGAACGTACGGTGGACAAGACCTACCACGCCGTCGTCCAGGGCTTGCCAGACCCCATCGTGGGCACCGTCGACGCGCCCATTGGCCGGCACCCGTCGTCGGGCTGGAAGTTCGCCGTGACTGACGACGGCCGACCGAGCGTGACGCACTACTCCGTCATCGAGGCCTTCCGCCGTGCAAGTCTGCTCGAGGTGCACCTGGAGACGGGGCGCACCCACCAAATCCGCGTGCACATGTCCGCGCTGGGCCACCCGTGCGTGGGCGACCCCATGTACGGCTCTGACCCTAACCTGTCCAAGCGCCTCGGGCTGATCCGCCAATGGCTGCACGCCAAATCGCTCGGGTTCACGCACCCGCGCACCGGTGAGTACATGACGGTCGAGTCCTCGTACCCAGCCGACCTCCAACACGCGCTGGATGTGCTGAGGGCGGGCTAGCATGCGCCATCCGCTTGCCGCGGCAGCCGCCGTGTTCGGGGCGTGTGCGCTGCTCATCGTCGCGTTGTACGCCGTCGGGATGTCTCACGCGCCCGCCACACCGACGCTGCAAGGGGACGCGCTCGGCCCCGATTCGGGAGAGTCAGCGGAGGAGTACTCGCAACGCGCCGCGGCGACGCTTGACTCCGCGCGGAGGAAGAGCGCGCCGGGCGACTCCCACCTCGCCCTGGTCGCGTTCGACGCGCCGCAGTCCTGCGACGCGGCGGCAGCTGCGTACCGAGACGTGCCGCGCGTCAACGCGATCGTGCCGGAGGGCCTGCCGCCGAAGGACACCCCGGAGCCAGTCGGGGAGACGAGCGCAGGAAGGGGCGAGGTGTGCGAGCGCGAGGCGCGCCGGGCCGTTCAGCGCGAGTCAGGCGCTGGGCCGGACTGGGCGCAGGCTTCTGTGCTCCTCGCTGGCGCGGTGGTGACCGCGGACGTTGCAACGCTGTCGCGCCTCGCGGAATCGTCGCACGTGCGCTCAGTCGAGGTATTGCCCGCCGACGCGGTGTGGGGCGCAATCGCTGTGCGGAACCCGGGTGTGTATTCAGCGGGTTCGTAGGCAGAATCCAGGCTCGTCGTTCGGGTCCCAAGCGGGGGAATGCGCTGACCCGAAGTGGTCCGGGCCCGTGTATAGTTCAACGAAGTTGCACGCCTAAGCGCCCGGACTCTTCAGTTGGCTTTGCCGAAGACGCCGTTGGCGCGCCCGTTTGTGAGGAGAAGTTTTGGTTTCCGAATCCGGAATTGCCACCCCGCACGCCACCACCAACCGCCGCCGGTCGCTGAAGCTGCGCTCCGTCGCGGTGATCACCACCGTGTCGCTGTTTGCATCTGCCTGCGGCTTCGGTGGAGGAGACAACAGCAAGGACGCGGACGGCTTGCAGCCGGGCGACTACACCGTGGCGTCGGCGGAAGACGTCTCCGACAGCGTTGTGGTCAACGGCAGCATTGCTCCGGTTCGGGCAATGAACATCACCACGTCGGTGCAGTCCGAGGTGCAAAAGATCGCCGTCCAGCCCGGTGACCGCGTGCAAAAGGACCAGTTCTTGGTCTCTATGGACACCGAGCAGCTGGACCGGCAGCTTGCCGCGCAGGAGCGCCAGCAGGCGAACGCTCAGGCCGACGCCACCCAGGCGCTGCAGCAGGCAGAATCCCAGCTCAACGCCCACGACCAGTCCATTAACGACGGCACGAACCAGGCCATCCGCCAGGCACAGGCTCAGGTGGATCAGGCGCAGGCTGCATACAACGCGGCGCTCGCCGCAAACGGCGGTCGTTCCGCAACCCGAGTGGCCGACGTATTTTCCCAGATGGCGGGCAACCTCTCCTCGCACCTGCCGGGTAGCTCGAGCGGCGGCGCCCCGGAGGCTCCGGCACCCGCTGCACCGGCAGCACCCGCAGCCCCCGTTGCGCCAGCTGCACCTGGCGCGGGCGCGGTGGCCGTACCGGGCGCTGCCGGCGCAGACGGCGCGGCAGGCGCCGGTGCGGTCTCCCCGGAGGACCTCGCCAGCATGGCAGGCGCCCAGGGCGCGGGTGCTACAGGCGCGGCTGGGGCCGACGCCGCGGCGAGTGCGCCGATGAGCGTCGATGAAGCGTACGCAGCGCTGCAGGATGCCCAGGCGGCGCTCGCGGCCGCGCAGACCCAGGCGCAGCAGGAGCGGGAGCAGCTGCAGGGGCAGGTGGACAGTGCGCGTCGACAGGCGGAAAGCGCCGGCATCTCTGAGAGCGACGGCACGCTGGAGTACCAGCTGCAGGAGGCGACGCTGTACTCGCCGCTCGCCGGCATCGTGACCGCGGTGGACGTGCAGGAAGGCGACATCCCGCAGGGCAAGCTGCTCAGCTTGGCAGATGATTCCAGCCTGATCATCAAGTCCGAAGTTCGCGAGGCCGACGTGCCGAACATCGCGCAAGGCAACCGCGTCGAGTTCACGTCGACTGCAACCGGTGACAAGAAATTCAAGGGGCGCGTAAAGCGCATCGCCCCGGCCGCTGATCCGAGCGCGTCGGGCAGCATGAGCAGCGGCATGGCAGGTGGCATGGCCGGAGGCGTGAACGCGGCCGGCGGAGCCAACGACCAGTCCAGAAGCGTGACCTTCCCCGTGGAGATCGAGGTCACCGGCGACAAGAGGGGACTCCTGCTCGGCGGCACGGTGCGCGCGGAGATCATCACCGAAGAGTCCCCGGACGCCCTCAACGTGCCTGTCGACGCCGTGTACGGCGACGATAATGACAAGAAGGTCCTGGTGCTCGCCACCGATGGCGACGACGCGAAGTCCGGCAAGGTTGAAGAGCGCAGCGTGAAGACGGGCGCCACCAACGACGTGGACATCGCCATTACCGGGGGCGACCTCAAGCCCGGCGACATCGTCATCAACTGGCCAGACGAGTACTCCGACAAAATCGGCGAGACCGTGGACATCTCCGATCCGAAGTTCGACCCGCAGCAGGTACGCGATGCCAAAGACGGCGCCAAGGACAGCGCGAATGACAGTGCGAATGACAAGGACGGGACAAAGTCCTCTGAAGCGCCGAAGTCTGAGCAGAAGGACGCCGCCGAGGGCGGCGAGGAAAAGTAGGGGAGCGCGCCGTTGAAGAAGTTCTCCCGAAAAGGAAAACACGCCCGCAGAGACGACGACAACGCACTCGACACTGCGCAAGCAGCGCCCGGCCAACCGGCCGGGGCCGGAGAGGACGACGACCCGTTTTTCTTCGGCGCGGAGGAGGCCACCGGCGAACAGCCGGCCGTTTCCACCACGAAGGAGCCGCCGAAAGCGCAGCCCAGGGAACAGCGGGGCGGGAGCTCGGTGATCGTTGGTGGGGAACGTGGGGGCGTCGATAAGCGTCCTGCTCCTGCGAACCCGATGGCAAACTCGGGCCTACTCATTGACATGCGCGGGGTGGTGAAGACGTACAACGAGGGTGAGCCGAGCGAGCTGACCGTGCTGCACGGCATTGACTTTCACGCAAAACCGAGCGAGTTCGTGTCCATCGTTGGTCCATCCGGCTGCGGTAAGTCGACGCTGATGAACCTGATTGGCATGCTGGACCGGCCGTCCAAGGGCGCGTACGCGTTCAACGGCGAGCCGGTCTACGCCAAGGAGGACAAGGAGCTCGCGTCGTACCGCAGCAAGAACATCGGCTTCATCTTCCAAAACTTCAACCTCATCGGCCGCATCGACGCGCTGCAAAACGTGGCCATGCCCATGATGTATGCGGGCGTGGAACGGAAGGAGCGCGAGGAGCGCGCCGCGGAGCTGCTGGAGATGATGGGGATGGGTGACCGCATTCACCACAACCCGAACGAGCTGTCCGGTGGCCAGAAGCAGCGCGTGGCTATTGCACGCAGCCTGGCCAACGACCCGGATCTCCTGCTTGCCGACGAGCCAACCGGCGCACTCGATTCAAAGACCGGCCGCATGGTGATGGACCTGTTCCACAAGCTGCACAAGGACCTGGGCAAGTCAGTGGTGTTTATTACGCACAACCCGGAGCTCGCGGAAGAAACGGAGCGCGTCGTGGAAATGATGGATGGGCGCGTTGCCAACGTGCGCACGCCCGCCGGGCTGGGAATGTAAGGAAGGAGACGACACACCGTGAATATCCAAGAATCGCTCCGGCTGGCCGTCTCCAGCCTGAACAAGAACAAACTGCGCTCGCTGCTGACGCTGCTGGGCATCATCATCGGCATCATGGCCGTGGTGATCATTATGACCCTCGGTCGCGGCCTGGAGAACCAGGTCATGTCCGGATTGCAGGGCGTGGGCACGACGACGCACCCGGTCGTGGTGCACGAGCGCCCCGACGAAGAGGAACAGTCCGACGACCCGTTTGCGGCCATGTCGCAGGCGCAGCCGACGGACGAGCGAGACTCGCTGACGCTGCAGGACCTGCAGGATATGCGCGACGCGTTCGGCGACCGCATCACCGGCATCGACGTCGACCTCTCCGGCATGGGCGAGATTGAAAACGGCGACAAGGACCCAGTGAGCACCACGATCAACCCGGCGCTCATGGACTCCATTGACATGCGCGGCGGCGAAGTCGAGTTCGGCCGCGGCATCTCCGATAAGGACATGCAGGGCCAGCGTCCGGTGGCCGTGGTGAGCCCAGAGCTTGTCGACGCCATGTTTGACGGTGACCCCGCCTCCGCCTTGGGCGAACGCATCGATCTGGTGCAAGAAGGCCAACCGGCTGTCTTCACCATCATCGGCGTGCTCGGCGGCAAGACGGATGGCGCCGGCGGCGGCGGAGCGTTCGGCGGGATGCAGTCCTACGCCGAGGCGTACATTCCCGTCACCGCGGCCGACCGAATCGGTCTGAACGGGGATTGGTTCACGTCCATCTCGGTGCGCAGCTCCGGCGAGGAGGAGGCGGCCACGTTCCAGAAGGATCTGCAGGACTACCTGGACCGCCAGTACCGCGGCAATGAAACCTACGAGGCCGAGGTCATCGACCTGTCCTCGTCGCTGCAGGAACTGACCAGCGTGTTCCGCATCATGTCCTCGGTGCTTTCCGCAATCGGCGGCATCTCCCTGCTGGTCGGCGGCATCGGCGTGATGAACATCATGCTGATTACGGTCACGGAGCGCACCCGCGAGATCGGCGTGCGCAAGGCGCTCGGCGCGACCCACGGCGACATCCGCACGCAGTTCATCGTCGAGGCGATGCTGGTCTGCTTGGTCGGCGGCGTCATCGGCGTCATCCTCGGCGGGGCAATCGGCATGATCGCCACCGCGGCGTTCGACGCATTCGTGTGGCCCCCGGTCGGTGCAGTGTTGCTTTCGCTGTTGTTCTCACTTGCCACCGGCGTGTTCTTCGGCGCCTACCCGGCGTCGAAGGCGGCAAAGATGCAGCCTATTGAGGCGCTCCGCTACGAGTAAGCGCCGCCGTCGCGGCGAATCACACCCCCGTAATCACGGGGGTTTTGCCGTTTCTTGAGTCGGGTTAAGATGACCCGCATGGCCAAAAACTCCTCCTTCGTCCACCTCCACAACCACACCGAGTTTTCCATGCTGGACGGCATGGCCAAGGTGGACCTGCTGGCCGATGAAGTGGTGCGCCAGGGCATGCCTGCTGTGGGCATGACGGACCACGGCAACATGTTCGGCTCCAACGCCTTCTACCGGCGCATGGTCGACGCTGGCGTGAAGCCGATCATCGGCATCGAGGCCTACATGGCCCCGGCCTCTCGCTTTAACAAGAAGCGCCAGCTGTGGGGGACCCCGGATCAGAAGCGCGACGACGTCTCCGCGTCCGGCGCCTACCTCCACCAGACCATGCTGGCGGAAAATGCCACGGGACTGCACAACCTGTTCAAGCTGTCGTCCCTCGCCTCCTACGAAGGACAGCTGGGCAAGTGGCCCCGCATGGACGCCGAGCTCATCGCCGAGCACGCGGACGGCATTATCGCCACCACTGGCTGTCCGTCCGGCGACGTGCAGACGCGCCTGCGCTTGGGCCAATACGACGAGGCCTTGGAGGCTGCCGCGATGTGGCAGGACATCTACGGGCGGGACAACTTCTTCCTTGAGCTTATGGACCACGGGCTCCACATCGAGCGCCGTGTCCGCGATGACCTGCTGCGCATCGGCAAAGCACTGGACCTGCCTCCGCTGGTGACCAACGACTGCCACTACGTCCTGGAATCCCAGGCGCCCGCGCACGAGGCGATGCTGTGCGTGCAGACCGGTAAGACGATGATGGACCCGGATCGCTTCAAGTTCGACGGCACGGGCTACTACATCAAGTCCGCGGAGCAGATGCGCGAGATTTGGGACTCCACCGTGCCGGACGGCTGCGACAACACGCTGTGGATTGCCGAGCGCGTCGGCGATTACGGCGAGCTCTGGGAGGACCACCCGCACGATCGCATGCCAATCGCGGACGTGCCGGAGGGCGAGACGCCGACGAGCTGGCTGCGCAAGGAGGTTCAGCGCGGGCTCGAGGCGCGTTTCGACGGCAGCGAGGTCCCAGAGGAGTACCTCAAGCGCGCGGAATACGAGATCGACGTCATCGACATGAAGGGCTACCCGTCCTACTTCCTCATCGTCGCGGAGCTGATTAAGCACGCGCGTGAGGTGGGCATCCGCGTCGGGCCGGGCCGTGGCTCGGCGGCTGGTGCACTTGTGGCCTACGCGCTGACCATCACCAACATTGACCCGATGGAACACGGCCTGCTCTTCGAGCGATTCCTCAACCCGGAGCGTCCGTCCGCGCCCGATATTGATATTGACTTTGACGACCGCCGCCGCGGCGAGATGATCACCTACGCCGCCGAGCGCTGGGGTGAGGACAAGATTGCCCAGGTGATCACGTTCGGCACCGTGAAGACGAAGCAGGCGATCAAGGACTCGGCGAAGGTGAACTTCGGCCAGCCCGGCTTCCAGATGGCTGACCGCATCAACGCGGCCCTGCCCCCAGCGATCATGGCGAAAGACATCCCGCTCGTCGGCATCACGGATCCGGAGCACGCCCGCTACACCGAGGCAGCCGAGGTGCGCTCACTGATCGAGACGGACCCGGATGTGGCCAAGATCTACGAGACGGCCCGTGGCCTCGAGGGCGTCGTGCGCCAGGCCGGCGTGCACGCCTGCGCGGTGATCATGGCGTCCGTGCCGCTCATGGACCACATCCCGATGTGGAAGCGCCCGGCGGACGGCGCGATCATCACCGGCTGGGACTACCCGGCCTGCGAGGCCATCGGCCTGCTGAAGATGGACTTCCTGGGCCTGCGCAACCTTACGGTGCTTGGCGACGCCCTGGAGAACGTAAAGAAGAACCGCGGCGAAACGCTCGACCTGGAAACGCTGGATACAGACGACACAGCTGTCTACGAGCTGCTCTCCCGCGGCGAGACCCTCGGCGTGTTCCAGCTGGACTCCGGCGGCATGCAGGAGCTGCTCAAACGCATGAAGCCGACCGGCTTTAAGGACATCGTGGCGTCGTTGGCGCTCTACCGCCCGGGTCCGATGGGTGTGAACGCGCACTGGGACTACGCGGACCGCAAGAACGGGCGTAAACCCATCACTCCGATCCACCCGGAGCTGGACGAGCCGCTGCGCGAAATTCTTGACGAGACCTATGGCCTCATCGTGTACCAGGAGCAGATCATGCGTATCTCTCAAAAGGTGGCAAATTACACGGCCGGTGAGGCAGACGGCTTCCGTAAAGCGATGGGTAAGAAGAAACCCGAGGTGCTCGCCCAACAGTACGACAAGTTCTGGGGCGGCATGCAGGAGAACGGGTACTCCAAGGCAGCGATGGACGCGCTGTGGGGCACGATCGAGCCGTTCGCGTCCTACGCGTTTAACAAGTCGCACGCCGCTGGCTACGCGCTGGTGTCGTACTGGACGGCCTATATGAAGGCGAATTACACCGCTGAGTACATGGCGGCGCTGCTGACGTCGGTTGGCGACAAGAAAGACAAGTCCGCGATCTACCTGTCGGACTGCCGTCACCTTGGCATTTCGGTGTTGCAGCCGGATATTAATGAGTCGGAAGAGAACTTCATGGCTGTCGGCGAGGACATCCGCTACGGCCTCGCCGCGGTGCGCAACGTCGGCGCCGAGGTGGTGGAGTCGATCAAGGAAACCCGCCGCACGAAGGGCCACTTCACGAGCTTCTCCGACTACCTGGACAAGATCGATCTGTTGGCCTGCAACAAGCGAATCACGGAATCGCTGATCAAATCCGGCGCGTTCGACTCGCTCGGGCACCCTCGCAAGGGGCTCATGCTCGTGCAGGAGGACATGGTCGATTCCGTGCTGACCACGAAGAAGGCGGCGGACAAGGGTCAGTTCGACCTATTCGCCGGCTTCGGCGGAGACGACGGGCAGGAGAGTGGCTCGGCCGTGTTCACCATGGACATTCCGGACGACGAGTGGGACAAGAAGCACAAGCTCGCGCTGGAACGCGAGATGCTCGGCCTGTACGTCTCTGGCCACCCACTCGACGGGTTCGAGGAGGCGATTGCCGCGCAGACCGACACCGAGCTGACCACGGTCTTGTCGGGCGAGTTGCGCCACGGCACGGAGGTCACTCTCGGCGGCCTGATCTCTAGCGTGGACCGCCGCTTCTCCAAGAAGGACGGTTCCCCGTGGGCGATTGTGACCATTGAGGATCATCACGGCGCCCAGGTCGACGTTCTCCTGTTCAACAAGGTGTACTCCCTCGTTGCGCCCCAAATCGTCGAGGACAACATCATCCTTGTCAAGGCCCGCGTGACCATTCGCGACGAGCGCATGAGCCTCTTCGGCGACGACGTCAAGGTCCCCGAGCTTGGGCCCGGCCACGGCGCCGGCCTGCCGCTGCGTCTGACGCTGCGCACGGACCAGTGCACGGTGGAGAATATCGCGCGACTCAAAGACGTGCTGCTGAACAACCCTGGCGATTCCGACGTGTTTCTCAACCTAGTGAACGGGGACCACAGCCAGATGATGGTCCTGGGCGATCACCTGCGCGTGGAGCGCTCAGCAAACCTCATGGGGGACCTCAAGGCTACGATGGGAATGGGAATTTTGGGGTAGCTGTGCTCCGCCGGCCGGGACCGGTTGGTCCGGTGTAGATGGAGCTAGCTCCGTTTGGCGGTGGCGGGGTGGTGAATTGCCTGGTCGGGCGACGTTGTCGGTTGCAGATGGAGCTAGCGCTGTTTGGTGGTGGCAGGGTGGTGAATTGCCTGGTCGCGCGACGTTGTCGGCTGTAGATGGAGCTAGCTCCGTTTGGTGGTGGCGGGGTGGTGAATTGCCTGGTCGCGCGGCGCAGTTGGTTGTAGATGGAGCTAGCTCCGTTTGGTGGTGGCGGGGTGGTAAATCGCCTGGTCGCGCGGAGCAGCCAGCTGCAAATGGAGCTAGCTCCGTTTGGCACCGACCCACCGCGCTCAGAACCACCACGCCGGTAACCACCACGCCGACAACCGCAGCGCCCCCCGAAAACGCGCGGCCGTCCAGCGTCTAGGACTTGATACCCGCCTGGGCGAGCATTGCCTTAAGCTGCTCCTGCATCCGTGGGTTCGACGCCACGACCAGGGAAAGCGCCTGGATCAGGCCGGCAAGCATCGTGATGGCGAAGTTGATGTAGGTAAAGATCTCCTTGCCGCGCTCATCAAGAATGCCCTTGTTGATCCACTCCGAGCTCGGACCCGTTGCGCGGAACGGGGTGGGGGTTGCGGTCACAGCCGGTGCAGTCACCGTCACCGTCACCGGCGTAGGACCGTCCTGGGAGGACGACGGAGTGGCGGTTCCGGTTGCTGACGCAGAGGGGCTCGGTGCCGCGGTTGCAGACGGGCTGGGCGTGGCAGTTGTGCGGGCCGGAGCCGCACTGGTGGTCGCGGAAGCTTCGGTCGTGCTTGAGTCAGTGCTCTTCGCAGAAACGGGGCTCAGACCTGCTACGGCGAGTGCAACGACGGTGGCAGCAGCAACGGGGTAGGTCGCCTTCACTTTGTGTCCTTCCAGTGGGAGTAGAGAGAAAAAAATCGGCGGGGCCTTCGAGTGAAAGCCCCGCCGAAGTGCCGCGTCTTAGAATACCTTCGGAATGTTCAGGTGCGGGATGCCGAGGTGGAACTGCGCGTTGACCATGTCGATGATCTTGTTTGCGCCGGTCGGGTCGGAAGCAACGATCAGGGTGGTGGTCAGGACTGCAGCCAGGGTGCCGGACACGAAGCCGACGATGTGGCCGTTGGAGGAGCCGGAAGACTTCGAGCCACCGTTGTTCGGCTGCGGAGCCGGCTTGTTCGGGGTGGTCGGCTGAGTGGTCTCAGTGCCCTCGGTGCCTGCGGGAGCCTCGGCGGTCGGCTCGGAGGTCTCGGTAGCCGCGGTGTCCTCGGTGGTGGGCTTCTCGGTCGGGGTAGTGGTAACCGTAGCGGTCTGGGTGGTGGTTGCGTCCTCAGCCAGTGCCGGTCCTGCAGTGATGGCCAGTGCGGTTGCAGCTGCGACGGCAGCGGTGGAAATACGCTTCATTAGTTTCTAGCTCCTCGTGAGAGTTTTGGTCCTGCGCCGAAATCGGGCTGAAAGATTACAGCTCGGTTACAGCGATGTCGTTAGAGAAAGTATCAGGTTTCTTACGAAATGGATAGTGCAGGGTGCCACACCATCCATTTGTTCAAAACGAGCTCCAGCTTAGCTGGGTTTGCTTCGCAAAACTACTTGGTCGCGGGCAAACGTTCGCGGAATCCCATTAGAAGGGAAGCTTGGGTGCGCCCGGAATCTGGCCGAGCAGCTGGTCAACCGGGTTCTGGATCAGGCCCAGGGAAACGCCTCCGGCAACGAGTGCCACCAGAGCGGCGAGCACGCCTGTGACCGCAGCGACAACCTTGCCCGCGGTGGAGGAGCCCTCCTGCTCGTCACCAGTCTGCTGATCCGGGGAGTCCGGTTTTTCTTCCGGCTTCTTTTCCGGCGCCTCGCCAGGCTCCTCACCCGGCGTCTCCTCCGGCTCCTCCGCCTTGTCCAGCAGGGATTCCACCTGGAAGAGCGTGGTGGTGCCGGAGACCTCGTTGCCCATGGCCAGGAGCGCTTCGCCGTTCGGGGAGTCCGCGGCCGGGATGAATGTAAGTCCCTCGGCGCCGAGGTCGCCGACCTTGGACAGGCCGTCGCGAAGCTGCTTTTCGCCCTCGTCGGCAAGCGCCTCCATGTTGATCGAGAAGTCGCGGTTGTTCACGTAGGCCTGGTACTTCGGAGCGCTCGGGTCGGTGATGTCGTAAACCATCACGCCGCCGAGGCGCTCAAAGCCGATGAACGCGTAGGTGCGGCCGTTGACCTCGCCGACGGTGACGCCCTCCGGCTCCGGGCCCTTGTCGTCGGAGCGGGTGTCAAAGGAGGTTTCGGTGTGGTTCGAGTTGAAGTACTCGGGCAGGATGCGGGAGGTGATTTCCTCGAACTGCGAGCCGGAGTCGAAGACGCGCTTGCCATCCGCGGTGAAGATGGAGAAGCTGCGCCCGCCCAGGTTGTACAGGTCGTCGTAGCAGCCCTTCTCCTCGTTGAGGCCCATGGAGGTGGTCATGTTCAGGCGCCCCAGCTGCTCGTCGGACTGCAGCTCCTCGAGCTGGTCCGCGGAGAGACCGGCGTAGCCCTCGCAGATCGGAGCGACGTCCTTTTTGCCAAACTTCTTCAGGCGCGCCTCTTCGGAGTAGCCGTCCCAGTCGCGCGAGTCGCCCTCGTTGGCCAGGACCAGGTAAGTTTCGCCGTCGACGTTGTAGGCGGCAATGGAGTCTGGCTGCAGGAGGGACTTCACCGGCCACTTGGAGGTGTTGGTCGTGCCGTCCTTGTCGGAGGCGTCGAAAGGCACCTCGCGGCGGTCGGTGACACCGAGCGGCCAGATGTCCTCGACCTTGCCGGAGGTGATGTCCACGACAGCGATCGCGTTGTTCTCCTGCAGGGTCACGTACGCCTTGTTGCCGTCGACGGCGATGTACTCCGGCTCCAGGTTCTGCGCCTCAGTCTGAGAGGCGCCGACCTGGCCAAAGATGCGCACGCCCTTGTCCGCCAACGTGCCCTCGAACGCCGAAAAGTCGGCGGTACGGACCTTGTCCTGCGTTGGTGCGGCAACGTCGTGCTCGAGGCGGATGAGGGAGATGGAACCCTCCGGGTCAACCGAGTAGTCCTCGGCCGGCTCGCCTTCGTTTGCCACCAGGGCGTAGCGGCCGTTGGGGGTCAGGGTCACCATATCCGGCAGGGAGCCCACGCCCACGCGGCCGAGCACTTCGCCCGGCGTGTCCGCGCCGGCGTCGAAGAAGATGACTTCGCCGGGCTTCGTCTTGTCCTCGTCCGGCTCCACGGTCGCGACCGCCAGGCCGTCCTCGCGCACGGCGACGGAGTTGATCGTGGTGTCGTCGCCGCCGTGAACTTCGCCCACCTTGGTCGGTGCCGTCGGGTCGGAGACGTCGAGCACGTCGATTTTGCCCGAGTTCGCATTCACGGTGAGCACGCGCTTCGAGGCTTTGTGGTAGGCCACGATCTCCGCGCCGGACTCGTCGAAGACGCCAGCGTCGTACGAGCCGATCGGAGCGATCTTAGCGGAAGCATCCTTGGCCTGGTCGTACACAGGCTTATCGACGACCACCGCGCCCGCCGGGGCAACAGCAATCAGCGATGCGGAGAGCGCGGCAGTAGCCGGCAACGCGAGCAGGGCGCGGGAGCGGGGACGGCGGAGCGAAGGGAACATGCGTAGGCCTTTCTTGGAGCTGGCTTCGGACCGGCTTTGGGTTCGCCTGTCAAAAGCGTGGTCTGCGGTTGGGGGGTGTTCCTATATAGGTTGTCAACTCCGCGGGTGGGCTTGTTGGGGGTGTGAACGGCTTCTGCTTCGTCTCGTAGATGTTGTTTTGGGTACCTTGAGGAGCCGATTGGGCTTGCTGTGCAATCGGCTTGGATGGGGGTCTGGTGGCTTTAGGCTGCTGCGGCCTCCTGGATTGTGGGGATGTCTCGGTAGAGCTCGCCGTTTCGCATCATGGCGAAGAGGACGTTGAGGCGTCGGCGTGCGAGTGCGACGACTGCGGCGTTGTGTCTTTTGCCTTCTTTGCGTTTTCGTTCATAGAATTGCCGGGAACGCTCGTGGAATCTGATCGATGCAAAAGACGATTGCCATAGGGCGTTCTTTAATTTTTGTTGCCAGCGCGGTTGGGCGAATTCGACATAATGGACGTTCCTGATTGATTTGTCCGTGGTGATAGGCCTGCATAGGACGCTAGGTGCGCTGCATCGGGGAAGTCGGACATATCGCCAACGGTCATGAGGATCTGTGCTGCGCTACGTGGGCCGATGTCGGGCATGGATAAAAGAATCTCGGTTTGAGGAATGTCTTGAATGAGCTTGAGTACCTGTGCTTCTATTTCCTTGCGATGCTCTAGTTTGGCCAGTGCGTCTTTGGCGGACATTGCTACGCCAAGTTCGGCGTATTCTGCGCCGGCAATGGACACGGTCTGTCCGTGGATGGCAGCAAGCATGGCATCGATGACAGGCTCGGGATTGCGCGCTTTGTGACTGCGCGCAAAGGCTGCTAGGCGTGTTTTACCGATGCGTCGAATCTTGGTGGGGTCACCGTATTTCGCAAGTAGGTGGAGGATCCATTTTCGGTGAATCATCTGTCCGCGCAGAACATGTTCGAATGCAGGATAGGTTCCTACGAGCGCGGATCGCATCTGGTTAATCAGGCGTGTGTAGGCCCGGGCGAGATCTTCGTCAATACCGTTGAGTACTTTCAGCTGGATAAAGACTTCCTCAACGCGGTCGACACTGCGCAAGGAATCTGGAAGGTTAAGACCGGCATGGGCGATGACGTAGGCGTCGCGTACATCGGTTTTGGAGTTGCCGACGTGGATGCGAGAGAGCTGTCGCATCGCAAGCCCTGGTAGATAGCGAACATCTGCCCCCATGTCTTGGGCGACTGCGACGGTTAATCGGCCGATGTTGTTGGGTTGATCGACAATGACCAGGACCGAGGCGTTGTCGGTGAGGAATTTGCCGAAGAGCTTGCGTAGTGAGCCTTCATGCTGGTTGATGCGTTTGGATAGGACTTGCCTGCCTTGGGGATCGAGGACGCAGGCGTGGTGGAAGTATTTGCCGACGTCTACGCCAATGACGAAGTCATAGGCCATGGGTGTGTGCCTCCTAGCGATGAATGAGAAGTTGGACTATTTAAGCTTCATCACTGGGGTTGGTCGGACATACTTGGACTGGCACCCACATTACTGTGAGACCTCATACCACCTGGGCTGGGTCAGGTTCCTATTAGCAGTTTGAGTATGTCACTGTCTTCGGCGACATCACCCCCCGGATCATTTTCAGACAGGGACAGGAATAAGCCATACCGAAGCCAGTGACTAGTTCCCCTGTCCTTTCAGACGGAGGGAACGGAAGTAAACATAGCCCGCCCAATCGGGCGGACAGGTTATGAATCTTCGGTGCCCTGGGGTGGAACTGCTAACAACGTAATGGGCATCCTAAAGTGGGCAGGTAGTTCCAAGGAGAACGCGTGGTGAACACTTGGTGAACCGTGCGGGTGAATGAAAACTGGCGGCGATAGCCCGCGCGAATACCTGTTCACGGATAGACTTGTCCACCATGAACGCAGCCACCGAGCACAATGAACAGTCAACGAGCAACTACCAACCGGTCCACGCTGCCGACATTCAAGCTGCTCAGGCGAAAATTTCCTCGGTGATTGAGCCGACCCCGCTGCAGTACTGCCCGCGGCTGTCGCAGCAGTACGGCGCAGATGTGTACCTCAAGCGTGAGGATTTGCAGGACGTGCGCTCCTACAAGATTCGCGGCGCTTACTACAACATCTCTCGCCTGTCCGCTGAGCAGCGCGCAGCGGGGGTGGTCGCGGCGTCGGCTGGCAATCATGCGCAGGGCGTCGCGTACGCCTGCCGTGCGCTAGGGATCCAGGGCAAGATCTTCGTGCCCAAGCCCACACCGAAGCAGAAGCGCGATCGGATTATGGTCCACGGCGGCGACAACGTCGAGCTCGTCGTGACGGGCAATACGTTCGACGAGGCGGCGGAGGCGGCTCGTGCCGACGCCCGCGAGCGCGGGGCAACAATCATCGAGCCTTTCGACGCCCGCGATACCGTCATCGGGCAGGGCACGGTTGCCGCCGAGATCCTCGCTCAGCTGACGGGGCTTGGCCGGGAGCTGGACACCATCATGGTGCCCGTCGGCGGCGGCGGCCTGCTCGGCGGGATCGTGTCGTACGTGGCAGACATGTCGCCGCGCACGGCCGTGGTGGGGGTGGAACCGCGCGGCGCGGCGTCGCTCGCCGCAGCGCTCGAGCACGGGGGTCCGGTGACGCTGACGGACATTGACCCGTTCGTCGACGGTGCGGCGGTCAAGCGCATCGGCGCGTTCCCGTTCGAGGTGATCGAGCACAACCAAGGGCGCACGCACCTTTTGCGCGCGGACGAGGGCGCGGTGTGCACCGAGATGCTGGCGCTGTATCAAAACGAGGGCATCATCGCCGAGCCCGCGGGCGCGCTGTCGGTGGCGGGACTGGCCGGGATGAAGGTCCAGCCGGGGTCCACCGTCGTATGCGTCATCTCCGGCGGCAACAACGACGTGCTGCGTTACGCGGAGGTCATGGAGCGCTCCCTGGTGCACCGCGGGCTCAAGCACTACTTCCTGGTGAACTTCCCGCAGGAGCCGGGACAGCTGCGTACCTTCCTCACCGACATCCTCGGCCCGGACGATGACATCGTCCTGTTCGAGTACCTGAAGAAGAACAACCGCGAGACCGGCGCGGCGCTGGTCGGCCTGGAGCTCACCCGCGCGAGCGACCTGGAGTCGCTGCTGGAGCGCATGGATGACTCCGTCATCGAGTGCCGCCAGCTCACGCCCGGCACGCCTGAGTACGAGTTCATCGTCTCCAGCTAGCCGAGCAAGCCCAGTGGGCCGAGCTAGCCCAGCGGGCCAAGCGGGCGCTGCCTAGCGCTGGATGTAGGCGATGCCCCAGGGGTCCAGCACCGTCTCGTCATCGCCGACCTGCGGGTGGGTGAACGAGTACAGCAGGGTACCGCCGACCGGCGCGGTGACCGGCTCGTCGCTGAAGTTCGCAGCCAGCACGACCGTTCCGTCAGCGCTACCGTCCGCCATGGTCAGCCACTTCTCGCCGTTGTCCACCTGCAGCGTGCGCAGGTCCTCGCGGTTGCAGCCGTGCTCGCGGCGCAGCTGGATCAGGCGCTTGTAGGCGTCGTGGACCTGCTGCTGCTCGTCGGTAAAGGTCCAGTTCAGCTTCGCGGACGTGTAGGTCTCCTCGTTGCCCGGGTCCGGCACTTCGTCGTGGTCCCAGCCCTGGCGGGAGAACTCGTGGAGGCGACCCTGGCGGGTGCCCTCCAAAATCTGCTCATTGGAGTGGGAGACGAAGAAGGGGAACGGGGTGTCCGCGCTGAACTCTTCGCCCATGAACAGCATCGGGGTAAACGGGGAGTGCAGCAGCACCGCAGCCTTGAGCACCTGCTGGGTCGGGGTGAGGTTTTGGCTCGGGCGGTCGCCCGCAGCGCGGTTGCCGGTCTGGTCGTGGTTGGTGGTGTAGGACACCAGGTGCCACGGAGCGACGTGGGAGAGGTCCAGCTCGCGGCCGTGCGTGCGGGCGCGGTACTGCGAGAAGGAGTTGCGGAACCGGTAGCCGTTTCGCAGCGTATCCGCGAGGATCTCGGTGGTGCCGTAGTCCGCGTAGTAGCCCTGCTTCTCTCCGGTCAGCAGCGTGTGGATCCCGTGGTGGAGGTCGTCGAGCCAGTGCCCCTCGAGCCCGTAGCCGCCGCGCTCGGGGGCGCTGATCAGGCGCGGGTCGTTCTGGTCGGACTCGCCGATCACGGTGCGAGGCACGCCGGTGTCCGCAGCGAGGTCGTCGCCGATGCGGGCGATTTCTTCCATGATGGAGAAGGCGAGGCGGTCGTCGTAGGTCTGCACCGCGTCCAGGCGCAGCCCGTCAGCGTGGAACTCGCCGAGCCACTGGCGCACCGCATCCAGGATGTAGGCGCGGACCTCGTCGGAGCCGGGGCCGGAGATGTTGATGACCTCGCCCCAGGCGGTGAGCCCGTCCGTCAGGTACGGACCGAACTCGTCGTTGTAGTTGCCCTCCGGGCCGAAGTGGTTGTACACGACGTCGAGGAGGACGGCGATGCCGCGGGTATGCGCGGCGTCGATAAGCTCCTTGAGCCCCTGCGGGCCGCCGTACGTCTCATGGATGGCAAACCAGTCGACGCCGTCGTAGCCCCAGTTTCGGGTTCCGGCGAAGGGCTGCAGCGGCATAAGTTCGATGGTGTTGACGCCCAGCTCGGCGAGGTAGTCCAGCTTTTCAATCACGCCGGCGAAGGTGCCGGAGGGGGAGAAGGTGCCCACGTGGAGCTCGTAAATCACCATGTCCTTGGTGGGGATGCCGGACCAGTTGTCATCGTTCCACGCGAAGTCGGTGCTCACGACCTCGGACGGGCCGTGCACGCCCTCGGGCTGGAGGCGCGTGCGCGGATCCGGCATGGGGATGGACCACTGGGTGCCGTCGAAGAGCGAGAAGGTGTAGTGCTGACCCGGCTGCGGGGCGACGGTGGCGGGGTCGAGCGCCCACCAGCCTGCGCGCTCCGCGTCGAGCTGCATGTCGTGGTCTTCGCCGTCGACGGTCACGCGCACCTGCTGGCCCTTCGGGGCCCATACCTCAAACTGGGCCGGGGCGGTGTGGGACGCAGCATTATTGGCAGCGTTTGTGCTGTGCGATTCGCTCATGTCCCCAGCCTAAGGAGGCGGCTCGAGCACCGCAATGACGTCGTCCCCCGGTAGACTGCACCCCTATGCTGACCACCTACGAGCTGCCCGCCCCGGGCGCGCCGACCACCCACGAACTTGAAATTAAACGTTCCCGGTTCATCACCTGGGTGGGTCGCGTCGAATCGGAGGACGAGGCGCGCGAGTTCATCCACGCAGCGCGAGAGGCGTTCCCGGATGCGCGCCACCACTGCTCGGCGTTCATCGTCCACGTCGACGGCGCGCAGCCCATCGAGCGCTCGTCCGACGACGGCGAGCCGTCCGGCACTGCGGGCACACCCATGCTCGAAGTGCTCAAAGGCTCAGGCCTGGTCAACGTATGCGCAGTGGTCATCCGCTACTTCGGCGGCACCAAGCTGGGCACCGGCGGGCTCGTCAGCGCGTACACGCACGCGGTGACCGGCGCGCTCGAGAACCTGCCGCGCGCCACCCGCAACCTCCGCGAGCTCATCACCGTCAACCTGCCGCACGCCGAGGCCGGCCGGATCGAGTCGGAACTGCGCAACGCGGGCATCGAGGTCGTCGACATTGCCTACGGGTCACTGGCCACGTACACGCTCGGGTTCGCCCCGGGGGAGCGTGAGCTTGTCGACGCCCACCTGGCAGCGTCCACCCAAGGCACCGTCGAGTCGAAGGAAGCCGGGCACCGGTGGGTGGAAACGACCGACTGATCCGCGGCAAACGCCGGCTGCGCGTGATCCCGCGATAGACTGTGCAGCATGACGATGAAGCCTCGCCTCAATAACCCCATCGCGCGCCGCAAGGAAGCTGTGCGCAAGTACAGCCGGAACGCCGTCCTCTGGGCCGGCGGCGGAGTGGTCGGCGGTGTCGCCCTCGGCCTCATCGCGGGCTCATGGTCGCTGCTTATCCTCGGTTTCGTCGTCGCCGTGGTCGGCGGCGTGGCCAACTGGATGAAGGTGCAGAAGATCGTGAACCATAAAGACGAGTACTAAAGGCGCGGGCGAATGACCCAACCCGACGGAAAGGCAGTGCGGATCGACGCCTGGCTGTGGGCCGTCCGCATCTTCAAGACCCGCACCCAGGCCGCGGAGGCCGTGCGCGCCGGGCACGTCAAACTGAACGAGCAATCGGTAAAACCCGCCGCGCAGGTCGTACCCGGCGACGCGGTGCGCGTGTGGAAGGACCACCGCTACCGCGACCTGGAGGTCACGGCAACCGTGCGCAAGCGCGTCGGGGCGCCCGTGGCCAAGCAGTGCTACCTCGACCACTCGCCGCCACCGCCTCCGATGGACATTTTCGCCACGATGCCCAAGCGCGAGCGGGGGGCGGGGCGTCCGACGAAGAAGGAGCGGCGCGAGACCGACCGCCTGCTGGGTCGGCGCCGTTAGTTCGCCGCCCGGAGCTGCGCCAGACGCTTGGTCAGCCGCGCCCGGCGCACCTTTGGCCGGTTGCCGGCGTCCCACGTGCGCTCGATGTGGTCGGTGCCGTAGCGATTGAGCAGGAGGTCGTCGACAAGCCTGACTTGCCCGGGCACGAATGAGTAGCGCAGGCCGTTGGTTACCGCCTCAAGGTCCGCCGGGTTGAGTAGCTCCGCGACCTGCGAGACCCGCTCGAGGCCGTGCGCGCGCAGCAACTCGTTGAGGAACCGGTAGTCCGCCGCCCGCGAGAGTGGGTAGCGCGAACCGAGCAGCACCGTGAGGATGCCCGGCAGGGTCTCCGGCGCGATCTGCGCCTCCACGTCCGCCCCCTCCGCAGGTTTCACATCCGTGATTCCGGCGATCTGGTCAAACTGCTGATCGGCCAACTCGATGAGCCCGGCCGCGAGCGTGAACGCACGGTCCACCTGCGGGTCGACGTCCTCAACGGCCCGCTTGTAGCGCACATCGTGCTCGAACTCGGCCCAAGCGTGCTGGAGCACCGTGCGGATCTGCACCTCGAAGGCCGTCCCCACATACTCCTCGAGCCCCTCGGACCTCTCCTGCACCCGCAGCACCAGGTGGTGCGAGCCGTAGCCGAATCCGCCGGCCACGCGCGTCTCCTCCGCCTTATCCACGCTGCGCAGGACCTCAAACTCCTCCGCAAGCAGCGTCTGCACAGCGGGGATCTCAGTGGAGTGCAGCACCGTAATGCGCGCCCCGATGATGTCCTTAATGTCCGTCCACGGTTCCGGGTAGACGGGTTCGCCGTCGCGCATCTTGCGCGCCTTTTCCTTCAGCGAGGGCCACGTCTTGATCCGCACGTCCACCCGGTCGAAGTTCACGGCGGCATCGCGCATCAGCTCGTGCAGCGCGTGGCGGAACGCCGTCGCCGGGTCCTCGTGCGCATTGAGCCAGTTGAAATAGGTAGAGCCGAGCCGGGCGATGGTCGCGTCGGGAACCCTCGCCTCAGCCTTCCGCGCCCCCTTGCCCGCCCGGGCGCGCTTCTCCTGCTCGTTGCTCATCAGGAGCTACAGCATACCCCGCTGCACGCTTATCGACGCCCCCACAGTCCCATCCTCACGCCCCCGCACGCACGAACAGCGCCACCGGCAGCGCGGAGAACACGTCGGCGACCTGCACAGTCCCGTGAAACTCCCGTCCGCTCAGGCGCTCGACCCACGTACCCTCCGGCAGGTCCACCGTCGTTTCGCCCCAGCCGCCGGTCCTGGCCAGCTTGAGCGGCTCCCGGGTGGCGAGCCCAATCACCTGCGCGTCCTCGCCCTGCATACCGCGCGCCATGCCGACGAGGTGGTGCTGCGCGGGACCCAGCGCGAACACGGCCCGGTACGAGCCCTCCGTAAACACCTCCGGCCGCTGGCGGCGCAGCCGCAGCGCCTCCGCCGTAACCGCCTGCTTCGCGCGGTTGCCGCGCTCCGCCAGCGCCTCGGGGGTCGGCGGGACCTCGTCATACAGGAACGAAGCAATGTCGAACGACTCGCCGTCGCGGGCGGCGTCGTACTGCGCGAGCGTTTGCGCGCGCGCAGTGTAGTCTACGAACGCCCTGTTGTCCGGGTCCACGAGCGCAAGTTCTACGAACTCCTGCCCTTGGTACGTATCCGGAATGCCCGGCCCGACCAGCTGGAGCAGCTTGCGGCCCAGCGACACCTGGACCGCCCCGATGTGCAGCTGCCGGACGAACGCGCTCACCCGCGCGGCGGCCGGTCCGTACAGGACAGCGTCCACCCAGTCCAGCACCCGCTGTTCGTAGCGCGCATCCGGGTCCACCCAGGTGGTGTGGAGTGCTGCCTCGCGCACCGCCTTCGTGGCATAACCGTGCAGGCGCTCCCGCAGTGCGTCCGTCACTGCTCCGTCCTCCGGCCAGACGCCGATGATGTTCTGCAGGAGGAAGTGGCCGGTCGCGCTGTCCGGCGGCGGCACCAGCGCAACAACCTGCCGCACCAGCTCGGCGAAGTCGTTCGGCACCTCGGTGAGCTCGATGATCCGTGCACGGGTGTCCTCGCTGCGTTTTGTGTCGTGCGTGGACAGCGATGTCATCGCGTGCGGCCACAGCCCGGCGCGCTCGTCCTGCAGCAAGTGGAACTCCGCCGCCCCGACGCCGAAGCGCCCCGGCGCTCCGCCGACTTCCTGCAGCGCCACGAGCCTGCTCGCGCGGTAGAACAGCGTGTCCTCGACGCCCTTGGCCATGACGGCACCGCAGACTTGGGCGAAGCGGTTCTTCGCCTCGCCGGACGCGAGGAAGGCAGCCGCGATGAGGTCGAGCGCGTTGCGACGAGAGGGGAAGCGCTTGGCCATGTCCGAGATGACGCTGGACGTGATGCGCGAGAGCGACCGGTAGTCGGCGCGGTAGACGGGCATCGCCGCGACCAGCTCGATCACTGTCGACGCCAATTGCTCATCCGAGACTTCCGCGGTCACCGCGGAGAAGTTGTCGCGGCGGATGGCGCGGACGAGCCTGCGTACCTCGGCGCCCAGCTCGGAGGAGGCGACGTCGTGCTTGAGCTGCTGCTCGCTCGCCGCGATGGCTTCCTCGTCCCAGGTCGAGCCGGATTGCTGCAGGGCGAGCATGCTCAACGTGTCCTCGGCCGAGCGGTTGAGAAAGATGCCGTCGAGTTCCCGCAGCGCGTCGTACCCGGTGGTGCCGTCCACATGCAGGCGCGGGTCGAGCGGCTCGTTGACGCCAAGGATCTTTTCCACCACGAGCCACCGGTCGTGCCCGACGAGGTCCCGCAGGCGGGAGAGGTACGCGAAGGGGTTGGTCAACCCGTCGGGGTGGTCGACGCGTACGCCGTCGATAAGCTCTTCTGCGATCAACTGGCGAAGGAGCCGGTGCGTGTGCTCGAAGACGAGTGGATCTTCCTGGCGCACCCCTGCGAGCCCATCGACGGAGAAGAAGCGGCGGTACGAGATTACGCCGTCGCGCCAGTACATCAGCTTGTACGGCTGGCGCTGGTAGACCTCGAGCGGGTCGTCGTCGAGACCGCCGTACGACCCCGGCGCGAGGGGAAAGTAGTTGTCGTAGTAGGCCAGGACATCCTCCCCGCCCGGGGCAGTGCCTGCGGGGAATTCATCCTCGGCCAGGTGAGTGAGGCGGAGCTGCTCCTCGTCGCCCTCCTTGCCAAGCACCGGGAGCCCGAGCTTACCGCCGGCGCCGTTGTCCTCGTGCCAATCAATATCAAAGTAGGTGGCAAACTCGGAGTCCGCGCCAAGCTTGAGCACGTCCCACCACCAGCGGTTGCGATGCGGGACCTCCACGCCCACGTGGTTTGGCACGATGTCCAGCACGATGCCGAGTCCGGCGTCGTGTGCTGCCCGGGCGAGCTCGCGCAGACCCTCGATGCCACCCAGCTCGGGGTTGACCTCGGTCGGATCGAGGACGTCGTAGCCGTGATTGGACTCCGGCATGGCGGTGAAGATGGGGGAGAGATAGAGGTGCGATACCCCTAGGTCGCGCAGGTAGGGGATCTGCGCCTGCGCCTCAGCAAATCCGAACGCCCGCCCCGCCGGGTCGGCCCCCGGGCCGCGCAGCTGGAGGCGGTAGGTGGAAGTGATGGGTCGACGCATGGTCGTGCTGCTCCTTGAGCTGGAATGAACGGGGACACAGGGACACCCCATTCACCATAGCGAGGTGGCTAGTAAAAGCGGCGAATCTTGCGCGGACGGCACAGGAGGAGCGGGAAGCCGAGCGAGTACCGCATCAGGCGCTCCCAACCGACGACACCGGCGACGTCCCTCGGTGGTGCGTCGAAGACGAACAACTTGTTGTCATCAGCAACGTAGTACAGCAATTCGTGCTCCGGGCGCAGCACTTCCGTGAAATGCGAGTGCAGCGCGTCGAAGGTTGTCGGGTGCGTCACCCACCCCGCGGCCGTCCACCCAAGCGCTTGGACCTCAACGCCGCGCGGGAGCGAGCCCGGGGCACCACCGAGCGCGATGGACGCGTCCCGGACCCAAAAGGCCTCCTCCGGGCCGCGCTCCTCGGCGAAGCGGAGCAGGCGCGCGGCAGCGTGCTTCCACGCTTGGTGCTCAGAAAAGCCCAACATGCCCACTTGCTGGTGCGTGAGCGCTGCCGTTGCCGGGGTGTCAAACACGCACGCCAGGCCGGGCGACAGGCCGATGTACGCAGTTGATGAGCTCAGCCCGGGCGTGAGCCACGCGTACGGGCCGGTGGAATAACGCTCGTCGCGCCGGGCGAGGCGGGGGATGAGCAAGGCGGGCAGCTCCGGGGCGCGGGGAGCTAGGGTGTCAGAAAAATGCGTCATGCACTATTAGACGCAAAAAGTGCCGCCCCGGTTCCATGCGTTGCCAAAAAAGCTGAAAGTTTTTTGACGGAGGGGGGAGTTGGCAGGTCAGAACGGTGGTTCGTCGTCAAGCTCGAGCACCGAAAGCAGGCGATCCGCCTGCCAGATCTGGATCTCCTGGCCCTTTTCCTGCAGTTCCTTGGCGCGCTTTTCCTTCGAGGTGACGCTGTTCCAGGCGCCGACCACCAGGATCGTCGTCTTCTTGGTCACGTTCTTGCCCACCTGGCCGCCGTGCTCGGCGATGCCGTTCCAGAGCGTGCCCTTGTCAAAGGGCTCGAATTCGCCGGTAAGCGTGACGTGCTGGCCGTACAGCGGCGAATCCGGGCTGGCGTCCAGGTTCG
The DNA here is from genome assembly GCF_002285085.1 of Corynebacterium sp. NML 150383. Taxonomy (NCBI): domain Bacteria; kingdom Bacillati; phylum Actinomycetota; class Actinomycetes; order Mycobacteriales; family Corynebacteriaceae; genus Corynebacterium; species Corynebacterium sp. NML 150383. The sequence continues at coordinate 103,206 of NZ_NSGK01000006.1, forward strand.
GCTCGGGGACCTTGTCGGGCGTGGCCACAGACTGCCAGGGAGCCGGGCTGCGCTGGCCGCCGCTCGAGACCCCCGCCCCCTTGCCCGAGCCGGATTGCCCACCGCGCTTCGGCCCGGCCTGGTTACTGCCGCGCGGCGCGGCGGCAGCCTCCACGACGGCCTGCACGCCGCCAGCGGCGAGCAGCTCCGCCTGTGCGGCGCTCCGCGTCCCCGAGCGGTCCCGCGTCACCGGCGTGACCTTCGCCTGCTCGATGGTGCCCAGCACAAAGCTGCTGCTGTGCACGAAGCTGGCCAGGGAGCCTGTGTGGTGCGCCCGGCGCGCCAGGCCGAGCATGATGCCGGCGCACGCGGCAGCGTCGGCGCACGCGTCGTGGTGGTTGTCCAGGCCCACACCGAAATACTCCGAAAGCGTGGGCAGGCGGTGGTTGCGCACGTCAAGGCGCTCCGCGCGCGACTGCGCGAGCGTGCACGCGAACAGCATGGGCGGAACCGGGTGCCCCGTAGCCACGCACGCGCTGTGCAGCGCCGAGGCGTCAAACTGCGCGTTGTGCGCGACCAACGGCAGCTCGCCGACGAAGTCAATCATCGCGTCGATGCGATCAGCCACGCCGGGCGCGTCAGCCACATCATCGGCGGTAATCCCGTGGATGGCCACGTTGCCCGGCTCGAACTGGTTGCAGCTCTCCGGGGGCTGGCACAGCCACGACACGCGGTCGACCTCTTCGCCGTCCACAAACTTGACCAGCCCAATCTGGCAGATGGAGCCCCAGTTGGGGTTGGCGGTCTCCACGTCGAACCCCACGAAATCGAAGCCGGGGATCGCGCCAGAGGCTTCCGCATTATCGACGTCCGGGGCTTCGCCCCGGCGCGCCGCAGCCACGAGCGACGCGAGCGCTTCTACCTGCGACGCCTCGCCGGGCGCGAAGCGCACCACCTTGGTGTCCCCGGCCCCGAGCGTGATGGAGAGGCGGCCTTCTTGCCACCCGTCCCCGGGCTCGGTGGTCACCTCGGTGATGTCCGCGACGTCCACGCTGTGCTCGTCGGACTTGCCCGCGAGGGCGGCGGCGAGCGGCGAGGGGCGCCACACCACCTTCGAGTTGGTCACCGTTACCAGGGCGCCGTGGGCGGAAATCACGTGAACTACTCTCCAATCACAGGCAAATGCGGGTTCGCACTAGTCTACCGGGGCGGTGGGGCGTCGATAAGCACCTGCCCCTTAGTCCTCCGGCATCACCGGCGGCTCGATCTGCTTGAGCACCATGGTGGAGCGGGCAGGCACGGTCAGGGTGCCCTCAGCGTCGGCGGGATCGAAGCCGACGGGGTAGCCCAGGGGCTCGGTCGTGTCGATGAGCACCTCCCACTTCGCGCCGAACTTCTGCGGCGGGATGCGGAACTCGATGTCCTCGTAGTGGGCGTTGAACATGAGCACGAAAGAATCGTCCGTGATGCGGCGGCCGCGCGAATCGGGTTCGGAGATCGCGTCGCCGTTGAGGTAGACCATCAGCGCCTTGCCAAAGGCGAAGTCCCAGTCCTTCTGCTCCATTTGCTGCCCGTCCGGGACGAGCCAGGCGATCTCGCGGTCCAGCACGTCCTCACCCAACGCACCACCGGAGAGGAAGCGACGGCGGCGGAAGACGGGGTGGGCCTTGCGGATGGCAATGAGGCGTTTGGTGAAGTCGTGGAGCTCGTTCGCCTCGTCCAGGTGGTCCCAGTTCATCCAGGCGATCTCGTTGTCCTGGCAGTAGACGTTGTTGTTGCCGCCTTGGGTGCGCGCAAACTCGTCGCCGTGGGCGATCATGGGCGTGCCCTGGGACAACAGGAGCGTGGTGAGGAAGTTGCGGCGCTGCTGGGCGCGGAGCTGGCGCACCTCCGGATCGTCCGTCGGGCCCTCCACGCCACAGTTCCAGGAGCGGTTGTGGCTCTCGCCGTCGCGGTTGTCCTCGCCGTTCGCGTCGTTGTGCTTCTCGTTGTAGCTCACCAGGTCATTGAGCGTGAAGCCGTCGTGCGCGGTGATGAAGTTGATCGACGCGGTCGGGCGGCGATCGTTGTGTTGGTACAGGTCCGAGGAGCCGGTGAGGCGGGACGCGAACTCGCCCAGGGTGGAGCCCTCGCCGCGCCAGAAGTCGCGCATGGTGTCGCGGTACTTGCCGTTCCACTCGCTCCACAGCGACGGGAAGTTGCCCACCTGGTAGCCGCCCTCGCCGACGTCCCACGGCTCCGCGATGAGCTTGACCTGGCTGACAACCGGGTCCTGCTGCACGAGGTCGAAGAAGGTGGCCAGGCGGTCCACATCGGAGAACTCGCGGGCAAGGGTGGAGGCGAGGTCGAAGCGGAAACCGTCGACGTGCATCTCAGTGACCCAGTAGCGGAGGCTGTCCATAATCAGCTGCAGCGAGTGCGGGTCGCGCACGTTAAAGGAGTTGCCCGTCCCCGTGTAGTCCATGTAGTGGTACTTGTCATCGTCCACCAGGCGGTAGTACGCCTCATTATCAATGCCGCGGAACGCAATCGTCGGGCCCATGTGGTTGCCCTCCGCGGTGTGGTTGTACACCACGTCCAGGATGATCTCCATGCCCGCCTCGTGGTAGGCGCGCACCAGGTGCTTGAACTCGGCCACGGCGTCGCCGGGGTTGGAGGTGGAGGCGTAGTCGTGCTCCGGGGCGAAGAAGCCGAAGGTGTTGTAGCCCCAGTAGTTGCGCAGCCCCATTTCTTTCAGGCGGTCGTCCTGGAAGAACTGGTGGATCGGCAGCAGCTCGACGGAGGTGACGCCGAGGTCCTTGAGGTATTCCACCATTGCGGGGTGTGCCATACCGGCGTAGGTGCCGCGCAGGTTTTCCGGGATGTCCGGGTGCGACTGCGTCATGCCCTTGACGTGGCACTCGTAAATCACCGTTTCCTCGTCGGGGATGCGCGGGCTGCGGTCGTCGCCCCAATCGAAGAACGGGTTGATCACGACCGAAAGCATGGTGTGACCCAAGGAGTCTTCCTCATTGCGGCCGGTGCCGGGTTCCTCAGCGTCCGGGTCGTAGGAAAACAGCGCGGAGTGGGTGTCAAAGGAGCCGTCGAATGCGCGCGCGTAGGGGTCGATGAGCAGCTTGCTCGGGTCGCAGCGCTTGCCGTCAGCCGGGTCCCACGGCCCGTGGACGCGGTAGCCATAGCGCTGGCCGGGGGCGATGCCGGGGAGGTAGCCGTGCCAGATGTGGTTGTCCATCTCTTCCAGTGGGACGCGCGTTTCGGCTCCGTCGTCGTCGATCAGGCACAGCTCGACGGCATCGGCGACACCGGAGAACAGCGCGAAGTTCGTGCCGGCTCCGTCGTAGGTGGAGCCAAGCGGGTATGCGGATCCTGGCCACACGATCGGTGCCTCGGAGGTGGTGGGTGCATCAGAAGGTGCAGAAGGTTCAGTCATGTCGCCCGATCCTAGCCAAATTTGCGCGCCCGGTCCCGGCTACGCGCCCGCCTCGCCCGCCGTGCCTCCCGCGCGCAACCCCGCCATGAGGAGCGCGACGCCTTCCTCGTGCTCGCGCGTCGCTTCCTCGGCGCCCACCACCGGCCGCTCCCCGGTGGCTTCCGCCAGCTGCGCGCCCGATTGGTACACCGTCGCCGCGCCAAGCGTCATGGTGACCAGGCCCGCCGCCGCTGAGCGAAGGACACTTGCCGGAGCGCCCTCGTTCGCGACTTCCCGCACTGCCTCCTCAAAGACGGTGGAAAGCTCCCCGCGGATGCGCGCTCCCGGCTGGCTCATTGCCGCGAGCACGACCTCGGCGCCATCGCGGATGCCCAGGACGGCCTCCCGGAGGGCGCGCGCGAGCTGTTCCGGCGCGGTCGCCTCCCCCGCGGCGTCGGCTGCAACTGGTCGCACAATCTCCGCGGCAATGCAGGAGATGAGCTCCTGTTTGTTCTCGATGTGCCAATACAATGCCCCCGGGGCAACGCCGAGTGAGGTGGCCACGCGGCGCATTGAGACGTCCGCCAGCCCGTACTCTGCCAAAATGCGCAGCGCGGATGCGGTAATGGTGTCCCGGGTCAACTGCATAATGCTCCATCGTAACTGTGGTGCAGTCAGGGCACGGGAGGTTCATTGCCCCGATTGCTCACAGGAAGCGCCCAGAATGTTGTCACCTCAACTCGACGATTGCCCCAGCTGGGTGTTGTTAGGATGGTCGAGACAACTTACAAGTATCTCGAGCGTGCGTTCGCGCGTCCAAGAGTGATACGAACCCGGGCGGTCCGACTTCCCGGGAGATGAAGAGAGGTAATTCGTGAGGTTTTCCACCAAGACGACGAAAGCTGCTGCAGCAGGCGTCACGGCAATCGCCCTGACCTTGACACTGTCTGCGTGTGGCTCAGGGGAGGAAACCAACGGCGGCGGTCTGTCCACGGCAGCTGAGGCCGCCGGGGGCAACGGGGCCGACAACACCGAGTCCGTCGACGGCGCCGCGAAGGAATCGGAAAAGAAGTCCGGGGACGACAAGGACCAGAAGGACGGACAGAAGGACCAGGACTCCAAGGGCGGGGATGCCGCGAAGAAGACCTCGGAGAAGGACGCCAAGGACTCCGGCGAGAAGGGTTCTGGCTCCGACAACCAGGGCGAGAACGGCGATGTGCCCACCATTGCTAACCCGTTTGCGGACGGTGAGTACGAGCAGGTCACCCACGAGCCGATCGCCGGTGGCCAGGATGCGTCGCAGGGCGACATCGATGAGATGACCAAGGTCGTCGAGGCCGTCTCCAACCCGGAGTCGCTCGCCACCTGGACCCGCACCATCCTGGATAACTCCTGCAAGGCCGTGCGCGACCCTGCCATGGAGGAGCTTGAGCGTCAGGGCATGACCCTGGACTCCGTCGAGGAAGCGGCGCGAATGCAGGAAGATGCCGGCATGACCATGGACCTGCCGAAGTCCGAGATCTCCCTGGCGGACGTGCGCGTTGACGGCGACCGCGCCTCCGCGTCCGTGACGGCCAAGAATGATTCCGGCGAGGATACCCAGACCCAGCTCTTCCAGCGCGAGGATGGCCGCTGGAAGCTCTGCAACTAGTCAGCGCCCCTCGTTGAGTACCGCATTAGAAACAACCCAGCCCGCGTCGCGGCCCCGCATCCCGAGGTTCCCAGCCCGGATCGGGGCGGACGCGGGCCTTGTAGTGTGCGCGCTGCTGCTCGGTATCGGCGGCGGCCTCGTGTGGGGCTGGCTGCGCCCGGCGTACGTGGGCACGGCGGATGACGGGAGGCTCGCCATCGACCAGGTGGCCAGTCCGGAAAACGTGGAGTTCGCCGCGACCGGCTGGTTCAGCCTGATCACTCTGGCCATCGGCGTCGTCCTGGCCGTCGTCGCGTTGCGCCAGTTCGCTACTCGACGCACCCGTGGAGGCCTCGGCTCGCTATGTTGGCTCATCGCCTGCGCGGTCTCCGCGGTCCTGACGGTGGCCGTTACCGGCGACGTGCTCGCCGCGGCGCTGCACCCGCTGGACCACGCGAACCTGGCCGACGGCCAGCAGGTCGAGATGGTGCCTCCCGCCAAACTCGGCGCTGCATGGTTGGTCGGCCCGTTTGTCTCCTCCCTGATCTATTGGGCCTTCAATGCGATGTCCCTCGTGGTGGAGCGGGACGAGCTGCCAACTGACTGATGAACTTGCCGCGCGCAGCGGTCCCGGCCCCTACACTGGAAACGTCCTGGGGCGCAGCCACGCTAAGGCCGCGCCCCGTACCTCAAAGCAACGCGAGCGATGTTGGGAGTTTCCATGCTGCACGTCACCGACCTCCGGGACACCACGCCGACGACATCCGAGCTCCGTCGCGCACTACCGCGCGGCGGGACGGACGTGAACGCGGTCCTGCCCACCGTGGCGCCGATGGTGGAGGCCGTGCGCACCGGAGGAGCTGCGAAAGCCCTGGAATACGGCGAACAGTTCGACCGGATCCGCCCCGCGTCGGTGCGCGTGCCCGCCGAGGTCATTGAGCGGGCCGTCGCCGACCTTGACCCCGCGGTGCGTGACGCGCTTGAGCTGGCCATCCAGCGCATCCGCCGCGTCCACGCGGAGCAGAAGCCAGCGGCGCACACGACGCGCCTGGCGGCGTCGGCGCACGTCACCGAAAAGTTCGTTCCCATCAACCGCGTGGGCCTCTACGTCCCCGGGGGCAAGGCGGTCTACCCGTCGAGCGTGCTCATGAACGTCATCCCGGCGCAGGAGGCGGGTGCCACCTCCATGGTGGTGTGCACACCGCCCCAGGAGGAGTTCGGCGGCTGGCCGCACCCGACCACGCTCGCCGCCTGCTCCTTGCTCGGCATCACCGAGGTCTGGGCGGTCGGTGGCGCACAGGCCGTGGCGCTCATGGCGTTCGGCGACGACGCAGTCGAGCTCGAGCCGGTGGACATGGTCACCGGGCCCGGCAACATTTTCGTCGCCGCCGCCAAACGCCTGGTCAACGGCGTGGTTGGCATCGACGCAGAGGCGGGCCCCAGCGAGATCGCGGTGATCGCGGACGAGCACGCCAACGCCGAGTACGTCGCGCTGGACCTTATTTCCCAGGCGGAGCACGACGAGCAGGCGGCCAGTGTCCTCATCACTGACTCGGAAGCGTTCGCGCGCCGCGTCGACGAGCTGGTGGAGCAGCACTCCACGTCCACGCTCAATGCCGAGCGTGCCCGCAGCGCGCTGGGCGGGGCGCAATCCGGCATCGTGCTGGTGGGCGACCTGGACGCCGCGGTCGCCGTGGCCGACGCCTACGCCCCGGAGCACCTCGAGGTCCACACCGCCAACGCCCGGGAACTCGCGGAGCGCGTGACCAACGCCGGCGCGATTTTCGTCGGCCCGTACTCGCCGGTGCCGCTTGGCGACTACGCCGCCGGATCCAACCACGTCCTGCCCACGTCCGGCACCGCGCGCTTCTCCGCAGGACTGTCCACCCACACCTTTCTCAAGCCGGTCAACCTCATCGAGTACGACCAGGCCGCGCTGGCGGAGATCGGCGAGGCGATCATCACCCTGGCCGCCGAGGAGCAGCTGCCCGCCCACGGCGAATCCATCCGCGCACGACTCGAAGGAGGCCGCTAACCATGCAGTTTCAGGACGGCACACTCGCCGCGTCCACCGAGCTCGCCGGGCTGCCGCTGCGCGATGAACTGCGCGGCAAGTCCGCGTACGGCGCGCCGCAGCTCAAGGTCCCGGTCGCGCTGAATACCAATGAGAACCCGTACCCGCCATCGCAGGAGCTTATCGACGCCCTCGTGCAGGAAGTTGCCGCCGTCGCCGGCAACCTCAACCGCTACCCGGACCGCGACGCGCTAGCGCTTCGCGACGACCTCGCCGCCTACGTCAGCGGCCAAACCGGCGTCCGCGTCACCCGCGACAACGTCTGGGCGGCCAACGGCTCGAACGAAATCCTCCAGCAGCTGCTGCAGGCCTTCGCCGGCCCCGGCCGCAGCGCGATGGGGTTTATCCCCAGCTACTCCATGCACCCGATTCTGTCTGCGGGCACGCAAACGGAGTTCATTGCGGTCCCGCGCGGGGAGGACTTCCGGATTGATCTTCAGGCGGCGCTGATGGGCGTCGATAAGCATGCGCCCGACGTCATCTTTGTGACCACGCCGAACAACCCGACTGGCGACGTAACGAGCCTGGACGACATCGAGCGGCTCATCCAAGCTGCGCCGGGCATCGTGATCGTGGACGAGGCGTACGCCGAGTTCTCGCCGAGCGCTTCGGCGGTGACGCTGCTGGAGCGGTACCCGGAGAAGCTCGTGGTGTCGCGGACCATGTCCAAGGCCTTCGATTTTGCGGGCGGGCGGCTCGGCTACTTCGTGGCGGCGCCGGCGTTTATCCAGGCAGTGATGCTCGTGCGGCTGCCGTACCACCTCTCGGTGCTTGCGCAGGCGGCCGCGCGCGTGGCGCTTCGGTACGCGGGGCAGACCCTGGAAACCGTGGAGAAGCTCGCGCAGGAGCGCGACCGAGTCCAGGCGGGGCTGGAGGAGATGGGCTACGATGTCGTGCCGAGCGAGTCGAACTTCGTCTTCTTCGGGCCGTTTGCCAACGCGCCCGCCGCGTGGCAGGAGTTCCTCGATTGCGGCGTGCTGATTCGCGACGTCGGGGTGGCCGGCCACCTCCGCGCGACCATCGGCCTACCGCACGAAAACGACGCATTTCTCACCGCAGCGAAGGAGGTTTCCCATGGCTGAGTCCCCGGTTCCAGCCACGCAGCGCATCGGCACCGCGACCCGCACGACCAGCGAGTCCGACATTACGGTGCAGATCAACCTTGACGGCACGGGCCAGGTCGAGGTTGACACCGGCCTGCCGTTTTTTGACCACATGCTCACCGCGTTTGGCACCCACGGCGCGTTCGACCTCTCCGTGCGTGCCCAGGGCGATACGCACATCGACGCCCACCACACCGTCGAGGACACCGCCATCACACTGGGCTGGGCGCTTATCGACGCCATCGGTGACAAGCGCGGCATCCGCCGGTTCGGATCGATGCTGCTGCCCATGGACGAGACCTTGGTGGAAGGTGTCGTCGACCTTTCCGGGCGGCCCTACTTTGTCATGCACGGCGAGCCCGAGCACATGGACTGGCAGGTCATCGGCGGGCACTACGCCACCGTGATCAACCGCCACTTCTTCGAGACGCTGGCGTACAACGCGCGCCTCACGCTCCACCTCAACGTGCGCTACGGGCGCGACCCGCACCACATCACGGAGGCGGAGTACAAGGCGGTGGCCCGCAGCCTGCGCCAGGCGGTGGAACGCGACCCCCGTATCTCGGGGGTACCGTCGACGAAAGGGGCGCTGTAGGTGTTTAACGTCGCTGCCGGAATGTGGGTTGTCGTCCTCTTCCTGCTTGCCGGGCTGCTCGCCGGGGGAGTGTGGTCGGCGTATCAACACGGCTCAAAGGCCGTCACAATTGTATTAGCTCTACTCGCTGCGCTGGCATTCGTGTTCGCGCTGTTCAACATGGCAAAGGTGGTGTGAGGTGTCCTTCTTTTCCCGTCGTCCTGTGACTACGGAAGAGATCAATTCCCTAACAAGCGTGTGGCAGGCACGCGGTCTCAAAGCGGTCTTCGTAGCCATGGCGTGCGCGTTCGGCGCGTGGGCCCTGCTCCTGCCCGTCGTTCCCACCGCCGTCCTTGACGCTGGCGGGGGCGAGACACTCGCCGGCACCACGACCGGTGTGTTCATGCTCTTTACCGTCACCACGCAGGTATTTACTCCGCGGCTGCTGCGAAAGTTCGGCTACACCACCGTGATGTCGGTCTCCGCGTTCCTCCTGGGCTTCCCCGCGGTGGGGTACCTTCTCGGGATGGGGGCGCCCGAGGTGCTCACCATTTCCGCGATCCGCGGCGTGGGATTCGGTGCGCTGACGGTGGCGGAGGCGGCGATCGTCGCGGAGCTGGTACCCATCAGCCTGCTGGGCCGCGCGACCGGCGTGGTGGGCATCATGATTGGCCTGGCACAGATGATCGCGCTGCCCACTGGCATGGCCCTGGTCCAGCGCATCGGGTACGACGCTGTCTACCTGATCGCGGGCGGCGTCGGCCTGCTCGCGCTCGTGGCCTGCCAGGGCATCCCGCCCATCCCGCCGCCAGAGAAGGAAACGTCAGAGACGGACCACATTTACGTGCCGATCTGGCGGTTGGTGCTCGTCCCTGCGCTCGCGCTCATGTTCGTCACCACCGCATACGGTGCGATTACGAACTTCCTGCCGGCGTCGATGCGCGAGCTCGACCCCGTCGCCGGCGCAACCCTGGGCGGGCTCATGCTGGGGTTCATGAACTTCGCCTCCATGCTTTCGCGCTACTACGCGGGCCGCGTCATGGACCGCGTGGGCTATCCGGGTACCGTGATGATTCGTTTCCAGATCACCGCCGCCCTCGGCGTCTTCCTCATCGCCGCGATTCTGGTGTTCCAGCTGTCTGTGTGGTGGATGGTGCTCGCGGCGCTGCTGTACGGACTCGGCTTCGGCGCCGTGCAGAACGAGGCGCTGACCATGATGTTCTACCGGCTGCCCCGGTCCAAGACCTCAGAAGCCGCGGCGATTTGGAACGTGGCCTACGACGGCGGCACCGGGCTCGGCTCAACCTTCTACGGCATGCTGCTGACCACGATGGCGTTTTCGCCCATGTTCGGTATTTCCGCGGCGGTCATCATGATCGGCCTGGTGGTGACGTTGCTGGACCGCCAGCTGGGCCGCCACCGCGTGGTTGAGGTGAACAACCTCGCCGCCCGGCTCCAGTCGGTGCAGGCACCGCGCCGCCACCGCCGCCGCGACCGGTAAGATGAGCCACCATGAACGCCACCCCTGAGCGCCCGGACCACGCGACGACGCCGCGCAGTGCCCCCAGCGTCGCCCTGCTTGATTACGGGGCGGGCAATATCCGCTCCGCGCAGCGCGCCCTCGAGCACGTCGGCGCGCAGGTGACCGTCACGCAAGACCCGCACGTGGCGGTGGAGGCTGACGGCCTGCTCGTTCCCGGGGTGGGCGCGTTCGATGCGTGCATGCGCGGCATCAACCGGGTCAACGGCGGCCGCGTCATTGGTCAGCGCCTCGCCGGTTCGCGCCCGGTGTTGGGGATCTGCGTCGGCCTGCAGGTGCTGTTTGACCGCGGCGTGGAGCACGGCGTGGACACCAAGGGGCTCGGCGAGTGGCCCGGGGTGGTGGAGAAGCTCGAGGCGCCGGTGCTGCCGCACATGGGCTGGAACACCGTCGAGATCGCGGACAACAGTGAGATGTTCGCCGGCCTGGACCCGCAGACGCGCTTCTACTTCGTGCACTCCTACGGGGTGCGCGACTTCGCGCTGTCCGCCGACGACTACATCGCGTACCCCAAGGTCACCTGGGCAACGCACGGCGACTGCCGGTTCGTCGCTGCGATGGAGAACGGCCCGCTGTGGGCCACGCAGTTCCACCCCGAGAAGTCCGGAGACGCGGGCCTGGCGCTGCTGGAGAACTGGGTGAACACGCTGCGATAAACGCTTTGCGGCGCTGCTACCATGTGTGCATGGATTTCACACTGCTGCCCGCCGTAGACGTTGTTGATGGCCAGGCCGTCCGCCTCGAGCAGGGCGAGGCCGGGACGGAGAAGAGCTACGGCGACCCGTTGGAGGCTGCCCTTCGCTGGCAGGAGCAGGGGGCGCAGTGGCTCCACTTCGTTGACCTGGACGCCGCCTTTGGGCGGGGGTCGAATCACGAGATGATGGCGGACATCGTCGGCAAGCTTGATGTGCAGGTGGAGCTGACCGGGGGGATTCGGGACGACGCTTCGCTTGAGCGCGCCCTGGCCACCGGTGCGCGTCGCGTGAACATCGGTACCGCAGCGCTGGAGAACCCGCAGTGGGCGGCCGATGTCATCGCGCGTTTTGGTGACAAGATCGCGGTGGATCTGGCGGTGCGCGAGGAAGCCGGCGAGTGGCGCACGAAGGGCAACGGCTGGACCTCGGACGGGGGCGATCTCTGGGAGGTCCTGGAGTACTTCGATGCGGCGGGGTGCGCGCGCGTTGTGCTTACCGACGTCAGCAAGGACGGCACCCTGACCGGTCCGAACATCGAACTGCTGCGGGAGGTCTCGGCGGCGAGCGACGCTGCGGTGACCGCCTCCGGTGGTATCGCCACACTCGACCACGTGCGGGAGCTGGCCAGCTACGCGGAGGAAGGCATCGACTCGGCCATCATTGGCAAGGCGCTCTACGAGCGGAAGTTCACGCTGACCGAAGCGCTCGACGCGGTGGCACTCGCCACGCCCGCGGCCCAGGACTAATTGCGAGACGAAGGAGAAGGGGCACCGCACGTGAGCGAGTTGCACCAGCCCGATTCCAACACCGATGCGGCGGGGACAGGCGTCGACCTTCCCGGGTGCATGGACGCCGCGCGCGACGTGGTAGCGCAAGCTCGCGAGCTCTTCACCGCGCACCTCGGGGCGGCGCCGGCGTTGGATAAGGGGAAGGGGGACTTCGCCACCGAAGCGGACCTAGCCATCGAGGCGCTCCTGCGGCGCCGCCTCGAGTCAGAAACCGGCGTGCCCGTCTTTGGGGAGGAGCAGGGCGGGGAGCTCAACGAGCACGCGTGCTGGGTCGTGGACCCCATCGACGGCACGTCGAACTACTCGACCGGCAACCCCAACTGCGCGATTCTGGTCTCGCTGGTGGTGCGCGGCGAGCCGGTCCTCGCGCTGACAGACATCCCGCTGATGGACATGCAGCTGAGCGCCGTCGCGGGCGGCCCGGTCATGCTCAACGGGGACGCGTTGCCACCGGTGAACAGCCGGACGGCCTCCGCGTGGCAGGTCGGCGTGGGCTCCGTCGGCTCGGACGACCGGCAGCGGTTCCCCGCCCGGATGCGCCTGGGACTTGTCGGGGCGCTTGCGGAAACGGAGCTGCGCCCCCGCATTTCCGGCTCCGTCGGGGTGGACCTGGCGTTCGTGGCGCAGGGCATCTACCAGGCGGCCGTGAGCTTCTCGCCGCACATCTGGGACAACGCGGCGGGCGTGTGCCTAGCGCGCTGCGCCGGCGCGCGCGTGACCGACGCCGTGGGCAAGCCCTGGCACATGCGTTCCGTCGGCGCCCTGCTCGGCACCCCAGAGGCGCACGCTCGGACCCTGAGTACGATGAAGTCCGTTGTGTAGATAGCCCTGTAGCCCTGTAGCCCTGCCCGAAAGGACGTGCCCGCCCATGCCCGTTGCAATTCGTGTGATCCCGTGCCTCGACGTGGACGAGGGTCGGGTGGTCAAGGGGGTCAACTTTGCCAACCTCCGCGACGCCGGCGATCCGGTCGAACTGGCCAAGAAGTACGGGGAGGCAGGCGCCGACGAGCTGACGTTCCTCGACGTCTCCGCGTCGAAGGAGGGCCGCGGCACCATGTTGGATGTCGTGCGCCGCACCGCGGAGCAGGTGTTCATTCCCCTCACCGTCGGCGGGGGAGTGCGCTCTGCTGACGACGTCCGCGAGCTCCTCCGCGCGGGAGCGGACAAGGTGAGCGTGAATACCGCAGCCATCGCGAACCCGTCGCTGCTGCGTGAACTCAGCGAGGAGTTCGGCGCCCAGTGCATCGTGCTGTCCGTCGATGCGCGGCGCGTCCCCGAAGGCGGCGCGGAACAGCCGTCCGGGTTCGAGGTCACCACCCATGGCGGCACGCGCTCAGCAGGTATCGACGCCGTGGAGTGGGCCCGCACCGGCCAGGACCTGGGCGTGGGTGAAATCCTCTTGAACTCCATGGACGGTGACGGCACGAAGGAGGGGTTCGACCTGGACCTGCTGCGCGCGGTGCGAGAGTCCGTGACGATCCCGGTGATCGCCTCCGGCGGCGCCGGTAAAGCGGAGCACTTCCCGCCCGCGGTCGATGCAGGTGCCGACGCGGTGCTTGCCGCATCGATCTTCCACTTTGGCGAGGTCTCCATCGCCGCGGTGAAGGACGCGCTGCGGGATGCCGGCAAGGAGGTCCGGTAAGTGGACACCCAGCACAGCGATAATCCCGCCAACTATGCGCTCGATCCGGAGATCGCGCAGCGCTTGAAGCGCAACGATGCGGGGCTCGTTCCGGCAGTGGTGCAGGCGGCGGACACCCGCGAGGTGCTTATGATGGCGTGGATGGATGACCACGCGCTGGCCTACACGCTGGCCACGCGGCGCGGGACCTACTACTCGCGCTCCCGCCAAGACTACTGGATTAAGGGACTGACCAGTGGGAACGTGCAGCGCGTGACGGGGGTGCGTCTGGACTGCGACGGCGACACCCTCCTTGTCTCGGTGGAACAGACCGGTGGGGCCTGCCACACGGGCGATCGCACTTGCTTTGACGCGGACCAGCTACTCTGACGCGCACGACTACAAAGGAGCACAACATGAGCCAACCGTCGAAGGGCTGGTCCCGCGCGGGCGCGATCGCGCTCGGCGTGGGCGGCGCCGCGCTGTGGGCCTTCGCACGCATGGAATGGATCCAGGTGGACTACCAGGACGACCTCTCCGGCGGAGGCAGCGTGGCCATCCGCGGGGCGGAGTGGTCCACGGAGACGACGGCGGTCGCGTTGCTGCTCATCGTCGGCATGATCGCAGGCGTTGCCCTGCGGCGCTGGGGTCGGCGCGCGGTGGGCATCGTTGGCGCGCTCGCGGGCGTCGGCGGCGCGATTTCGCCGGCGACGACGCTGCTCGGCACGATCGACCCCGAGCGGGTGCACACGCTGCTCAGCGTGGGGTCCGACACCGCGCAGACCGCGCAACAATCCCAGTCATCAGGAGCTGTGATTGCGGAATGGGCCGACATTACTGCCACGACGGTGGCACCGCTCGGGCCGATCGGCGCGCTGCTCGGTTGCCTCGTTGCGGTGGTCGGCGGCGTGCTGCTGGCGGCCAAGCCGGGACAGGACTCTGCGAAGCTGAACAAGTACGAGCAGGAGACGGTGCGCCGCGAGAAGATCCATGAGGACCTCGAAGCACGTCCGGACTCGGGTCGCGTCCTGTGGGACGCGCTGGACGCAGACATCGATCCGACTGAGCAGTTGGGCCAGCCGGAGCACCCGGAGCGCCCGGAGCGCCCGGAGCACTCCGTGCGCCGACGGGACCAGTAACCAGGGGAGATTTCGTGCGCAGCGGCCAACCCGTCTATTCTATGGACAACAGTCAAGACTCCTGGAGGTAGTCATGTTGGCACCGCACACGGCTGACGCGCCCGACAAGGTCAACACCGTTGTCGCCAGCGTCCTGCGCGACGTTGCCAAGCGCGAATCTGTCGTTTCCTTCCAGGACATTAAGGCCCGCTCCCGCGCAATGGCGCCAACTCGGGACGCCAAAGCCGCGCTGCTGCGCCACGGGTGCGGGGTGGTTGCGGAGATTAAGCGCAACTCTCCGGTGTTCGGACCGACCGCCGCCACCTACCAGTCCATCGAGGAGGTGGCGCACGCCATCGAGCAGGGCGGGGCGCACCTCATCGCGTGCCAGACGGAGCGCCTGCGTTTCGACGGTTCCCTGGCGGACATGGCGGCCGCCAGGGAAGCGGTGGAGCTGCCCATGGTGTGCAGGGACGTGATAGTTGACCCCTACCAGATCCACGAGGCGCGCTGCTACGGCGCGGACGTGCTTCCCCTCCAGGTGGAGATCCTGGAGCAGGCGAGGCTCGCCGCGCTGCTGGACCGCGCGGAGTCGCTCGGCATGGTGGTCATGGCGGAGGTGCGCACCCCAGAGGAAGCGGACCGCGCGCTTCAGGCCGGGGCGAGCGTCATCGCGGTGAACTCGTGGTCGTTTGAGACCAACTCGCTCAACCGCGACGCGTTTGCGGAAATCGCGCCGGGTCTGCCCAGCGAGGTGATCAAGATCAGCCTCGGCGGCGTCGCGACCGCGAAGGACTTGATGGCGGCTGCCGCGTGCGGGGCGGACGCGGTGCTGGCCGCCGAGGCGATCATGAACGGGGGAGACATCTTGGCGGCAACCAGGAAGCTTGCGGCAGCTGGGCAGCACCCGGCCTGCCCGTCGCGGAGGTAGCGTCGATAAGCACGAGGCCCTGTTCGAGATTCGGGGCACTCTCAGGCACACTGTGTGTCGTGGAAACCTTTTATTTGGCAAATATTCCGTCGCCGCCGCAAGGCGTGTGGCACCTCGGGCCGGTGCCGATCCGCGCCTACGCCCTGTGCATCATCACCGGCATCCTCGCAGCAATGTGGCTCGGCGTGCGGCGCTACAAGGCGCGCGGCGGCGACCCGGACGTGGTGTGGGACGCGGCCATCGTGGCGATCCCGGCGGGTATCGTCGGCGGCCGTCTCTACCACGTCATTACGGACCATGAGAAATACTTCGGCCCCGGCAAGGACCCTCTGCAGGCGCTCAACATTACCGCCGGTGGCCTGGGTATTTGGGGCGCGGTCGCGCTCGGCACGCTCGCGGTGTGGGCCCTCATGCGGTACCGCAAGGTGCCGTTTGCACCGCTTGCCGACGCCCTCGCACCCGGCGTTGTGCTCGCACAGGGCATCGGACGACTGGGGAACTGGTTCAACCAGGAGCTCTACGGCGCGGAAACGGATGTGCCGTGGGCGCTGGACATCTACTACCGGGTCGACGAGTCCGGGAAGTTCGCGCCACTGACCGGGCATTCGACCGGCGAGGTCTTGACCAGTGTGCACCCGACGTTCCTCTACGAGCTGGTCTGGAACCTGCTCGTCTGCGCGCTGCTGCTGTGGGCGGACCGCCGGTTCCGCCTCGGGCACGGCCGCGTGTTCTGGCTCTACGTGGCGGGGTACACGTTCGGTCGCTTCTTTGTAGAGCTCATGCGAAGCGACGAGGCGACCATGATTTTCGGGCAGAGAGTCAACACCTGGGTTTCTGCAATTGTGTTTTTGATCGCGGTTATCCTGTTCCTACGCTTGCCCAAGGGGCGTGAAACCGCAGCTCAGGTGCGGTCGCTCGGGGGGTCTGGCCCGGTCGGTGGGGAACCGCAGGAAGATATGGCGGAATGTCCGATTGTGTCCGAACGGTCATCGGAAGGCGAAAAGGAGTACCGTTGGAAACCGGAAGCAGGGCCCGGCAATCGCCCCGGTCATGAAGGCTGAGGCGGGGTCGTCGCCCTGAAGAGTTCGTCAACATCCAGATAGGTTGGAGATCGTGGATAGAAGAACAAAGATCGTTTGTACGCTGGGTCCGGCTGTGGCTTCCAAGGAGGGCATCCTCGGGCTGGTCAAGGACGGCATGGACGTCGCCCGCCTGAATTTCTCGCACGGTGATTACCCTGATCACCAGAAGAACTACGACTGGGTCCGCGAGGCGACCGACGAGACCGGTCACGCCGTCGGCATCCTGGCCGACCTGCAGGGCCCGAAGATCCGCCTGGGCCGCTTCAAGGACGAAAAGACCTACTGGGAGACCGGCGAGACCGTCCGCATCACGATCGATGATGTGCAGGGTACGCACGACCGCGTCTCTACCACCTACAAGGGCCTGGCCAACGACGCGCAGCCGGGCGACCGCCTGCTTGTGGACGACGGCAAGGTCGGCCTGGTGTGCGTCGAGGTCGACGGCAACGACGTCGTGTGCCGCGTGACAGAGGGTGGCCCGGTGTCCAACAACAAGGGTGTGTCGCTGCCCGGTATGAACATCTCCGTGCCGGCCCTGAGCGAGAAGGACAAGGCCGACCTGCGCTTCGCCCTGAACATGGGCGTGGACATGATCGCCCTGTCCTTCGTTCGCTCCCCGGCGGACGTCGACCTGGTCCACGAGATCATGGACGAGGTCGGCCGCCGCGTCCCGGTGATTGCAAAGCTGGAGAAGCCGGAAGCGGTTGACGCCATTGAGTCGATCATCCTCGCATTCGACGCCGTCATGGTTGCCCGTGGCGACCTCGGCGTGGAGATCCCGCTCGAGGAGGTCCCGGCCGTGCAGAAGCGCGTGGTCCAGATCGCCCGCGAGAACGCGAAGCCGGTCATCGTGGCAACCCAGATGCTGGACTCCATGATTGAGAACTCCCGCCCGACCCGTGCAGAGGCTTCCGACGTTGCAAACGCCGTGCTGGACGGCGCGGATGCGGTCATGCTCTCCGGCGAGACCTCCGTCGGCGTCGACCCACACAACGTGGTCCGCACCATGAGCCGCATCGTCCGCTCCGCAGAGGGCACCGGCGAGGTGCCGAAGCTCCAGCACGTCCCGCGCACCAAGCGCGGCGTGGTGGCGTACTCGGCCAAGGACATTGCTCAGAACCTGCACGCCCGCGCGATTGTCACCTTCACCACCTCCGGCGACACCGCCCGCCGCGTGGCCCGCCTGCGCCCGGACCTGCCCATTCTGGTGTTCACGCCGCACCCGCAGGTGCGCTCGCAGCTCGCCGTGTCCTGGGGCGCGGAGACCTTCCTCTGCCGCGACGTCCACTCCACGGACGAGATGATCGAGGTCGTCGACGAGATCCTGCTGGGCATGGACCGCTACGACGAAGGCGACACCATGGTGGTTGTCGCTGGTACCCCGCCGGGAATCTCCGGCAACACTAACACCATCCACGTCCACCAGCTGGGCGAGGATACCCGCAGCCCGCGCTAAGACTTCCGCGCGAACTGCTGCCACATCGCCCCCGGCTGACGCACCTAAACGTGCGTTTAGCCGGGGGCGATGTCGCGTTTCCGGGGACGGACGTATGGTGGCAGCATGTCTAGTATCTCTGTCCGCGACGCCCACCTGCACAACCTCAACAATGTCGACGTCGACATGCCGCGGGGAAAGCTCGTGGCGGTCACGGGCGTGTCCGGGTCGGGCAAGTCCTCGCTCGCATTCGGCACCATCCACGGCGAGGGCCAGCGCCGCTACCTCGAGTCAGTCGCACCCTTCGCGCGCCGCCTCATCGGCTCCGCCGTGGACCCCCAAGTGAGCCAGGTCGAGGGCCTGCCGCCCACTGTCGCACTGCAGCAGTCCACCACCTCCGGCGGCACGCGCTCGACCGTGGGCACGATCTCCGCGCTGTCCAACAGCATCCGCCTCCTGTACTCCCGCGCGGGCGACAACCCGCACGGCCTGTACTCCGACTCTTTCTCCCCGAATACGCCGGAGGGCATGTGCCCCACCTGTCACGGCACGGGCGTGGTCCACGAGCCGACGGAGGCAACGATGGTCCCAGACCCGTCGCTGTCCATTGAGGACGGCGCGATCAAGGCGTGGCCCGGCGCGTGGGCAGGCAAGAACTTCCACGACATCCTCCAGGCACTCGGCTACGACCTGGACTCACCGTGGGAGGACCTGCCACAGGAGGACCGCGAGTGGATCCTGTTTACGGACGAGCGCCCGGTGGTCACCGTCAAACCCCTGCGCGGCAAGGACCAGATCCAGCGCAACTACGAGGGCACCTGGCGCTCGGTGGCGAGCTACCTGCGCAAGACGCTCGCGGAGACGCAGTCCGACTCGCTGCGCAAGCGCACCCTGTCCTTCATGGAGTCGCGGACGTGCGGAACCTGCAACGGCCGCCGACTGAACCAGCGCGCCCTCGAGGTCACCTACGCAGGGTTGCCTATCGACGAGCTCGGCGCCCTCCCGCTCGACCGCGCCCACGAGCTGTTGGCGCAGCAGCATCCGGAGGACCCCAGCTCCGCAGAGGCGCTCCTGCTCAAGCAGATTCTGCCCTCGCTGACCTCCGCCCTGGAGCTCGGGCTGGGGCACCTCAGCTTGGACCGACCGGCGCAGACGCTTTCCGGCGGCGAGCTGCAGCGTATCCGCCTGGCGGCGCAACTGCGCTCCGGCCTGTTCGGCGTGGCGTACGTGCTCGACGAGCCGTCCGCCGGCCTCCACCCGGCCGAGCGGGGAGCGGTGTTGGACATCTGCCGTCGCTTCATCGACGCTGGCAACTCCGTCCTCCTGGTCGAGCACGACATGGACCTGGTTGCGCAGGCCGATTGGCTTGTAGACGTCGGCCCGCTCGCCGGACAGCGCGGCGGCGACGTGGTCTACTCTGGCCCGGTTGCGGACTACGACGCTGACACCCCCACCGCGCGCGCCCTGCGCAATAGGACACTTGAGCTGAAGGTGGAGCCGACCGAGCCTGCCGGCGACCTCGTGCTCTCCGGTGTTCGCGCCCGCAGCATCGACGCGTTGGACTTCACCTTGCACCTTGGCCAGTTCACCGCGGTGGCTGGCGTCTCCGGATCCGGCAAATCCACGCTGATCAGCACCGTGCTCGCGGGGTTGCTGCGCCGCAACGCGACGATGGTGGCCGACGAGGACAGCCCTGCCGAGGAGCGTGGGTGGTCCGTCGACCATGCGGAAGGCCTCGAGCGCGTCAGCCGCGTCGTGCAAATTACGCAGAAGCCGATCGGGCGCACACCGCGCTCCACGCTGGCCACCTACACCGGCCTCTTCGACAACGTGCGCAAGCTCTACGCCTCCACCGACGAGGCGAAGCACCGCAAGTGGACCGTCTCCCGCTTCTCCTACAACGTGAAGCAAGGCCAGTGCCCGACCTGCGGCGGCGCTGGCAAGATCGAGGTGGAGCTCGTGTTCCTGCCGGGTTCGTACACCACCTGCCCGGACTGCGGCGGTGCCCGCTACAACGACGAGACGCTCGAGGTCCAGTGGGAGGGCCGCACGATCGCAGAGGTGCTGGAGCTGACTGTCGACGACGCCGCCACGGTCTTCGCCGACGAGCCGAAGATCCTGCGCGCGGTGGAAACGCTCCAGGCCGTCGGCCTTGGCTACCTGCGGCTGGGGCAGGGCGCGCCGGAGCTCTCCGGCGGCGAGGCCCAGCGCATTAAGCTCGCCACCGAGCTGCAGCGATCCCGCAATTCGCGCCGCGGCCACACGGTTTACATCCTGGACGAGCCGACTACCGGCCTGCACCCGGCCGACATCGCACTGCTCAACGCGGAGCTGCACAAGCTGGTTGACGCCGGGCAGACCGTCGTGGTGGTCGAGCACGATCTGGCGATGATGGCCCAGGTGGACCGCATCGTGGAGATGGGGCCGGGCGCAGGTGCCGAGGGCGGCCAAATCGTCGCGGATGCAACGCCCGCTAAGCTCGCAGGCCTGGATACGCCTACCGGTGAAGCACTGCGGTCGCGGGCGTAAAGCCGGACCACCACCACTCCCGCCATTGCTCAGTCGCCGCGTGCGCGGGCGGGATGATCGTGCCCTGCGCTGTCCGGATCTCGCTCACCGGGCTAATCCCGTGGAGTGAATTGAGGTACCACAGCGGGCGGTCGCAGCACGACTCCACGGTGAGCGCCTCCCTCCGCACGGGAACGCCCAACCAGCGGGCGCGCTCCGTCACCTGCCGCAGCGTGATGCTGGGGAGGTAGACACCCTCTGGGGTGACAAGCGTTTCACCGTCCCACGCGACGAGCGCGCCGTTTGACGCTTCAACCATCGCGCCGGAGCTGTCGGTGATAGCGATGTCATCGGTTTGTGTATCCATGTACTCGCGCCGGTGCAAGCGAAGCGGGATGAAGTCGGGGCCCTTCACTAGCGGGTGCTTCCGCGGGTCCGGCGCGGCTGCGTAGGTGAGACTCGTGGTGTCGCGCGGCAGCGGCGCGAACCGGAGCTGCAAAATGAGTTCACCCTTGTACAAGGCGATGCGGGGGAACAGCTCGCCCTCGGAGGCCATGGCGACCATCTCCTCCACGAACCCTTCCGGGAGCGGTCCCGCGGTCTCCTCGAATCGGCTGAGGTGGAGGTCAAGGCGGTTCGCACGGCCACGAGAATGGCGCCACGAGTCAGCGACGGTGTACCTGTCCACGTAGGAGCCGGGGTGCCAGCGGCGAGGGCGGAAACCGTCCTCCCAGACGTATTCCGTTAACGGGAACTCCGCGAACTTTTCGGGCACTGCAACGCCTCCACTACTGCATCGGCCTTCAACTGCTTTTCATCCCACTCTGCCACGGGATCAGAATCCCAGACGATTGCCCCTCCGGCGCCCACAGTGAGCTGCTCGCCACGCTTGACCGCGGTGCGGATCACAATGTTCAGGTCCGCCGTCCCGTCGAACGCAAAGTACCCGATCGTGCCGGAATAGATGCCGCGCTCGCCGGCCTCCAGGCTGTCGATGATCTCTAGGGTGCGCTCCTTCGGCGCGCCCGTCATCGATCCCCCGGGGAACGTGGCCCGCAATAGCTCCGCCGCGGTGACGCCGGGGCGCAGCCGCCCCGTCACCGTAGAGACCAACTGGTGGACCGTCGCGTACGTCTCCACGGCCATCAGGCTGGGTACCTCGACCGACCCGGGCTCGCACACCCGGGACAGGTCGTTGCGCAGCAGGTCCACGATCATGAGGTTTTCCGCCCGCGTCTTCGCGTCCTGTCGCAGGAATGCCGGGTCTTCCTCGCGTGCGATCGTGCCCTTGATCGGCTTGGAGGACACGATGCCCCCGCGGACGCGGAGGAACCGCTCGGGAGAGGAACAGAGGATCTCCTCCGTGCCCGTGTCCAGGTACGCAGCGTACGGCGCGGGGTTGGCGCGGCGCAGCCGGCAGTACGCGTCGAGACCGCTCCCGGTGATTGTGGTTTCCCACGTGTCGGTGAGGCAGACCTCGTAAGAGTCGCCGCGTGCGAGCGCCTCCTTGATGTCCCCGATGCACCCGAGGTACGTGTCTTTGTCCATCCGCCACGCCCCGGTCCCAAGTTCGATTGGCACCGCCTCGTGCGGGCGCGGGGTGGCGGTCGCCTGGGCGGTGCGGACGGCGTGGATAAGCTGCTGCATCAAGCGCTCGGTCTCGGGTGTCTCGTGCTCGTCAACGAGCACGCAGCACTCCGCCACGGCACCATCGTGGTGGTAGACCACAAACGCGTGCGGGCGCAGCCACCATCCCTCGCCGGGCGTGCGCGCGTAGGCGCAGTAGCCCACGAGCCCGCCAGGGATCGGCCCGACCGCCCCGCGTTGCAGCTGGGCAGAGAGCTTATCGACGCTTCCCGCACCGCCAAACACCGCAGCGAGGCTCCCGGCCGAAGTACCCATGATGGTGGTGCCGTCGCCGGTAGCGGAGTCGAGCCAAAACGCCTCCGTCGCAGGCAGGGTGGAGCGCAGCGCGCGGAAGAGCGCCTCGGTGTCGAGCGCGCCCTCGAGCCGTGTGCGCGCTACGCGCCACGGACCGGGCAGGCCAAGGAAGTTACGCATGAGCGCCTCGCCGTGCTCGGTGAGGATCGATTCGGGGTGGAATTGCACACCCCAGTGGTTCAGGCCCGCGACCTTGAGCGCTTGGACCGTGCCGTCCTCAGCGCGGGCGTGGACTTCCAAACGCGGGTTGCTGGCTGCGGGATCAACGACGCACAGCGAGTGGTAGCGCACCACGTGCATGCCCTGCGGGAGGCCCGCGAAGATGCCCTCGCCGGAATGGGTGAGGGTGGACAGCATGCCGTGCTGAGGTGCGGCGCGGTGGATCGGCGCACCGGCGAAAAGCCCGAGTCCCTGGTGTCCGAGGCACACCCCGAGCAGCGGAAGTTTGGCCTCCGCTGCGGCCTCGATGGCGCGCCGGGAGGCCCCGAAATCCTCGTCGCTCTCCGGGGTGCCGGGGCCGGGGGAGATGATGATATGGGAGAACTCCCCGGCGCGGATGCGCGCGGGGAGTTCCGGTGCCTCTGGGGCGTCGCAGCGGACCACCAGGGGTTCGCTGCCGGTCAC
Organism: Corynebacterium sp. NML 150383; assembly: GCF_002285085.1. Taxonomy (NCBI): domain Bacteria; kingdom Bacillati; phylum Actinomycetota; class Actinomycetes; order Mycobacteriales; family Corynebacteriaceae; genus Corynebacterium; species Corynebacterium sp. NML 150383. Next base: position 126,258 of record NZ_NSGK01000006.1, read on the forward strand.
CTTCGCCACGAGGTGGGCGAGGTTGTAGGTGTAGGAATCGCGGTTGTCCAGCAGCAAGATCATGGTGCGGATGATCTTACCGCTGGGGTGTGCGCCTCCTAGTTTGCGGTGGACGCGTTGTGCTCCGCGTTGACCGGGCACGGCTCGATCTTCCAGACTTCCTCCGCGTAGTCGCGGATGGTGCGGTCGGAGGAGAAGCGGCCGGACGCGCAGATGTTGATCCAGCACATCTTCGCCCAGTGATCCGGGTCTGCGTAGTACTCGGCGGCCATGCGGTCGCGGGTGTCGCGGTAGTCCGCGAAGTCGCCGAGCGTGTAGTAGACGTCCGGGTCGTCGAAGCCGAAGCCGTCGAGCAGGGAGGTGCGAATGTCGTGGAAGGCTCCGCTGCCGTTGTCGTCCAGGGTGCCGTCGACAAGCGCATCGAGCACGCGCATCAACCCCGGGGTGTCGGCAGCGACCTGCTTCGGGTCGTGGTTGCGCTTCAGCTCGGGAAGCTGCTCCTCGCGGGCGCCGAAGATGTAGGCGTTCTCCTCGCCCACTGCCTCGGCAATCTCCACGTTGGCGCCGTCCATGGTGCCCAGGGTCAGCGCGCCATTCATCATGAACTTCATGTTCGAGGTGCCCGAGGCCTCCTTGCCGGCCGTGGAAATCTGCTCGGACACGTCGGTCGCCGGGATGATGTGCTCGGCGGGGGAGACGTTGTAGTTCTCCACGAACACGACCGTGATGTACTTCGAGGCCTCCGGGTCATTGTTCACCAGCTCGGCAATGGTGTTGATGAGCTTGATAATGCCCTTGGCCATGGTGTAGCCCGGAGCCGCCTTGGCGCCGAAGATGAAGGTGCGCTTCGGGATGTCACGCTCGCCGTCCTGCGTGATGCGGAAGTACAGGTCCAGGATGTACAGCGCGTTCATCAGCTGGCGCTTGTACTCGTGGAGGCGCTTGATCTGGGTATCAAAGACGGAGTCCGGGTCGATCTCGGCGCCTTGGCGCTCCGCGATCCACTCGGCGAAGTCGCGCTTGTTGTCGACCTTGATCTCGCGCAGCTCCTTGAGCACGGCCGGGTCGTCGGCGTAGCGGCTCAGTTCCTGCAGCTTGGACAGGTCGGTCACCCAGGCGTCGCTGCCTGCAAGGCGGTCCAGCAGCGCGGACAGGCGCGGGTTGCACATGCGCAGCCAGCGGCGCGGGGTCACACCGTTGGTCTTGTTGTTGAACCGCTCCGGGTTCATGTCGTACCAGTAGGCGAGCGTGTCACGCTTGAGAATCTCGGTGTGCAGCGCGGCCACGCCGTTGACGGAGTACGACGCGTAGCAGGCGATCCACGCCATGTGGATGGAGCCGTCGTGCACGGGGGAGTAGTGGTGCGCTTCCTCCGGGCCGATGCCGCGCTGCTCCATCTCGATGCGGTAGCGGCGGTCAATCTCCTGCACGATCTCCCAGATGCGCCAGAACAGCTGCTTGAAGATGGACTCTTCCCAGGTTTCCAGCGCTTCTTGCAGCACGGTGTGGTTGGTGTAGGCGAAGGTGTTGGAGGTGACCTCCCATGCGTCCTCCCAGCCCATGCCGTGCTCGTCCATAAGCAGGCGCATCAGCTCGGGGATGCCCAGGACCGGGTGGGTGTCATTCAGCTGAATGGAGTTGTACTTGTGGAAGTCGCTGAGGTCCTCGCCGTGGTGCTCGACGTAGTTGTCTACCAGCTCCTGCAGGGACGCGGAGACGAAGAAGTACTGCTGACGCACGCGCAGCACCTTGCCCGCGTAGCTGGAGTCGTTGGGGTAGAGCACGCGGGTGATGTCGTGGACCGCCTCGCGCTCCATGATTGCGTCGGTGAAGCGCTGGTGGTTGAAGGCGTCGTAGTCGAACTCGTGCATCGGCGACGCGTCCCACAGACGCAGGGTGCCCACGTTGTCGGTGCCGTATCCGGTGATCGGCATGTCGAACGGGATGGCGCGCACGTGCATGTCCTCAAACTTGATGATGCGCTGCTCCGAGCCGCGTCGCACGATGAACGGGTAGAAGGACTCCTTCCAAGCGTCCGGGTGCTCCTTCTGGAACCCGTCGACGAACTCCTGGCGGAACAGACCGTAGCGGTAGAGCAGGCCGTAGCCGGTCAGCGGGTAGTCCTGGGTGACTGCAGAGTCGAGGAAGCAGGCGGCGAGGCGGCCAAGGCCGCCGTTGCCCAGTGCCGCGTCGTGCTCAGCCTCGAGCACGTCCGACAGCTCGTGGCCGTACTCACGCGCCACGCGCTGTGCCTCGTCGACCAGACCCAGGTTGGTCAGGTTGTTGAGCAGTGCGCGGCCCTGCAGGAACTCGGCGGAAAAGTATGCGGCCTGGCGGCCCGCGGCGTACTTGGAACGGGTGGCATTCCAGTTGTCCGCCAGCTGCTCCATCACGGCGGAGGACAAGCCGGTCCAGAACTTCTTGTTCGTGGCGTTTTCCGGCGTGCTACCGGAAAACGCGCGGACGTGGCCGCCGAGCGCGGCCTCGAGCGACGGGGCGTGTGCGGGGTTATTCATGCTCTGCCTTCCAGGAATTTTGCAAAATGAGTTTCCGTTGCCCGAGCCTACCGGCTCTTCGCGGGCGCGTCAGTGGCCAGATAGGTCAGCACCGCGGCCAAACCGGCGTTGGTTGCCGCCTTGATCGTGGGCTCGTATTCGGGGAGGAACGTGGCCATGTGGTTGACAGGTACGTCTTGTTCCACGCGGTCCGCCGCGACGGCCTTGTCCCACTGCTCGCGCGGGGTGCAGCCGATGAGCCAGAAGAAGTACGGCACGCCGAAGGCCTGCGGCAGCACCGGGAAGTCCTCGGAAACGGTCTTGCGCGCGGCGTTGACGGAATCGGTGCCAAAGACATCATTAAACGTGGCGCGGACCTTGTTGTACACCACCGCGTCGTTGCTCATCAGCTCGCCGTGCGCGAAGTACTCGATCGTGGGCGCCTCGGTGGAGCCGGAGGCGAGCACCTCGGCGTGGACGACGCGCTCGATCGAGGCGTAGATGCGGGCCTTGGTGCGCTCGCTGTAGAAGCGGCAGTTCAACACCAGTTCCGCGTGGCCCGGGATAATGTTGTTGGTCGTGCCCGCGTGCATGCTGGCCACGGTGACCACGGCGAAGTCGTTCGGATCTACCTCGCGGCCCACCAGTGCCTGCATGCGGGAGATGATCATCGCGGCAGTGTAGGTGGGGTCGATGGAGTTGTGCGGCATCGAGCCGTGCGCGCTGCGGCCGGGGATGCGGATGCGGATGGAGTCGCAGGCAGCAAACTGCGGGCCGGACTTGGACATGACCTGCCCCGCGCGCCCGGGCATGACGTGCTGGCCGAAGCAGACTTCGGGGAAGGGGATACGGTCCACCAATCCATCGTCCACCATCGCTTCCGCGCCTGCGCCGATCTCCTCACCAGGCTGGAACAGGGCGATAAACGTGCCCGACCACTTGTCGCGCGTGTTGTCCAGGAAGTGGCACATGCCCATCAGTGCGGCGGTATGAATGTCGTGGCCGCAGGCGTGCATGGTCCCTACTACTTCGCCGTCCTTCGTGGTGACGCGCTTGTGCGACGCGTAGGGGACGCCGGTCTGCTCGGTCACGGGCAGGCCGTCGAAGTCCGCACGGTGCAAGACCGTGCTGCCTTCGCCGTTGCGGAAGATAGCGCAGATGCCGTACTTGCCAATCGGCGCGATGACCTCGCAGTCAAGGAAGCTCAGTTCCAACAGGAGGCGCTGGTGCGTTTCCTCCTCCTGCAGCGAGAGTTCCGGGTTAGCGTGCAGCAGCTCGTAGAGCCTGCGCTGCCAGGCCGGATCGATCTCGTAGGATTCAATTATGGACGCGATATTGCTCGTGTCGCTCAAGGTTGCTCCTCCGTGTGGTCAACCCACACGCTCGATGGTTTGGGTGTATTTACCTGTTTACCACCTTGCGCGGCGCTCGAGCGATCGCGTGCGCCCCGCGTTCACCCAACCGCGGGGTTGTAGCGCAGCGCGTTGCGCGCCGGTGCGCACTCCGTCGCAATCCGGATGCCCGGGTCGATCGCGCCTTCCTCGCGCAGCCGGTACATGTTGGTCACCACACGGTCGCGAATATCAAACGGGGAGAGCGTGTTGACGTAGATCTTCGTACCGCCCTCGAACCCCGCGAGCGTGGAGATACGCCACTTGATGTTGATCCGCCACGGCATAGGCAGGTCCAGGTCCACCGGCTTGTAGTGCCACTCCTCGTTCGTCGACACCTCCGGTCCCGTCGCTGCGTGGACCGCGTGCAGCAGGTTGGACATGCCGCGGACCTCGTCCGGGGTCTGCTTCCACGGCTCGCAAGTCGGGGACTTGGAGTAGACGCTCACGGTGGGGTAGCGGTGCCCGATGCCGACGAGCACAATGGCGTGCTCGTTCTCCGCGATGACGAGGTTGTGGTAGCTGGCGTAGTTCGCGCCCCACTCGTTGTACATGTTCACGTTCTGGCGCAACTTGCTGATCTCCAGCTCGGCTTGGACCCCGCGCTCGTCGATAGCCACCAGCTGCTTGTGCAGGTGATTGAACGACGCGCCCGCGGGGGCAAGCCAGTTTTGAAACACCACCACGTAGGGCGCGTAGCGGTTCTGGTCGAGCAGGTCCGCGAGCGCGTCGATGGTGAAGGTGATGAAGCCGAAGTGTTCCTCCGGCGTGAGCGTGCCCGAGCCAGCGAGCTGTGAGTCATTCTCCGCGCCGTCAACGTAGTGCCTGCGCCCGATGATCACGTCATGCCCGCCCGCAAAATACGCGGGCACGTATGACATGAGGGTCGCCTCGTCCGGCTCGCCCTGGTGCCCGGAGGCCTTCAGCCGCGTGCGGACAATGTTGTAGATGTGCTCGCGGCCCTCGTGGTCTGCCAGGTAGCCATCCATACGCGAGCGCTGGGCCTCGGTGATCTCGTAGCCGTAGTTCTCCTTCCAGTACTGGTAGGAGACGATTTCGAAGAGGTTGGGTACGCGCCTGAATTCGGCACGTGTTTGCTCCAGCTCGTGCGGCATTTGGTTACGCAGGATGCGCCACTCCTCGCCGTTGCGCACCATCCGGGACTTCTCCGGTGGCGTGGCCAGTTGCTTCGCCTCGCAGAAGTTGCACGCGTGGGTGAAGTCGTCCCCGGAGAGCGGCTTCGGGTCGGCCGCGGGTGTGGATAGCGGCCGGTTCCCGCGCCCCGGCACGGTCCACACTTGAGTACCGGAAAACGGGTTGACCTGCTTGATCGTCCCGTCGGCCATGGTGGACAGTGCGTCGCGGTGCAAGGGCAGCGGAAAGCTCATGCGACCCAGCGTAACCCCTTGGTTAGGCTTGTCGCATGCCTCACATCCAGTTCGATGTCCTTGTCCCGTCCGCCCACGCTGGCGAAATCGGCGATGCGTTCCAGCGCGCGCTGGACATTCTCGTTCGTCGCGGCAAGCTCAGCGCCGCCTCGCTCGAGGCCCAGGGCCTAGTGCTTCTCGACGCCCCCGTGCTCGCCGTTTTCACGCGCGCCTACGAAGAAGAGCGCGGCACCGACCCCGCCGCCGACGGGGCCGAGGTGCACCGGTACCTCATCAGCGCCGAGGGCGTGGACAGCTACAACCGCCTGGCCATGGGCCTCTCGCGCATCCTTACCCCGAAGGCGGACCTGCCGCGCGACCCGGTCGCGCTTGAGCAGCAGGACCGCTTCGAGGTGCCCGCGCTCTTCCCGTGGATGGTCACGATCCTGCGCTGACCCTTCGCCGCCCCCTCGCTGATGCCTCGGCTACTCGGCGCCAGTAGCGCCGTCGTTGAGGTACGCGACCGCGATCTGCGCGCCCGCGCGGACGAGCTGCTCGTGGATATCGGCAATATCCTCCAGCTGCACAGCCAGCACGCCCCCGTCGGGCTCGCCCTCAAAGCTTCCCGCCGCCACTGCGACGGTGGGGGAGCCTGCTCCTGCCTCGCGAGCCATCTCACAGATCGCGCCGACGACCTTGCCGCTCGCGGTCTGCGAGTCGAAGCGGCCCTCTCCGGTGATCACAAGGGAGGCAGCTCCGATCAGGTCCGCTACGCCGTTCGCGTCGGCGACGGCTCGCGCGCCGGGCGTGATGTGGACGTGGCTGGCGTCGCCGTGCAGCAGCGTGGAGAGCCACGTGATGCCGATGCCCAGGCCGCCCGCGGCGCCCATCCCCGGCGTGGCGGGGTCGATCCCAGCCACCTCGCACAGACGGGTCAGGCCCGCGTCGAGGAGCTCGACGTCCTCGGCAGACGCGCCCTTCTGCGGGCCGAACACTGCGGCTGCACCGGAGGGGCCGGTGGCCGGCGAGGTGACGTCGGTAAGCAACAGCCACTCGAGCGCGCCGGCGGGGACATTGACTTTGGCGGTGTCCAGGTCGGCGAGCTGTGTGAGGGAGCCACCGCCCGGTTTGAGCTGGTAGCCGGCCTGGTCGATGGGGTTCGCGCCGAGCGCGACGAGGATGCCGGTGCCGCCGTCGATCGTGGCGGTGCCGCCGAGGCCCAGGACGATACACTTCGCGCCGCGCGTTTCCGCATCCGCGATGAGCACGCCGGTGCCATAGGTGTCGCCGGTGAGCGGTACCGGGTGGTCAGCGACGGCGGGGAGGCCGGAGGCTGCGGCGACGTCGATGTAGGCGGTCTCGGTGGCCGCGTCGTAGGTGTAGGTCGCCTCGGTGAGACGCCCGGCGGCGTCCGTGGTGGGGAGAGTGATGCGCTCACCAGCAAAAAGGGAGGAGGTGCCCTCGCCGCCATCGGCCATGGGTGCGAGGGTGATGTCGGCGTCGCGGATGACGCTGCGGACGCCCTCGCCGAGCCACTGTGCGGCTTGTTCCGCAGTGGCGGTGCCCTTGAACGAGTCTGGTGCAATAACGATGCGCGCGGAGGGTGCTTCAACACCGTCGACGTCATTTGTGATCAAGCTCATAATTTCCCTTTTTCCGTGCGTGCTGGGGTGTTGAGGGCATTGTAGCTGGCTGCCAAGAATGAAAATTCGGCAGTTTTCTATCGCGAGACCGAAACCTGCTGTAGGCTGAACCGCGATCCTGAAACCTACTGCCTAACAGGTATTGAAAGGAAAGCTCATGAGCTCGATCGAACAAGAGGTCGCTGGCTACTACGACAAGCTGCTCCAGCGCAACGCCGGTGAGCCGGAATTCCACCAGGCCGTCGCCGAGGTGCTCGACTCGCTGAAGATCGTCCTGGGCAAGGACCCGCACTACGCGGACTACGGGCTCATTGAGCGTCTGTGTGAGCCGGAGCGCCAGATCATCTTCCGTGTCCCCTGGATGGACGACAACAATGAAATCCGCGTCAACCGCGGCTTCCGCGTCCAGTTCAACTCGGCACTTGGCCCCTACAAGGGCGGCCTGCGCTTCCACCCGTCCGTGAACCTGGGCATCATCAAGTTCCTTGGCTTCGAGCAGATCTTCAAGAACTCCCTGACTGGCCTGCCCATCGGCGGCGGCAAGGGCGGCTCCGACTTTGACCCGAAGGGCAAGTCAGAGGGCGAGGTCATGCGCTTCTGCCAGTCCTTTATGACTGAGCTGTGGCGCCACATCGGCGAGTACCGCGACGTCCCCGCCGGCGACATTGGCGTGGGCGGCCGCGAGATCGGATTCCTCTTCGGCCAATACCGCCGCCTGGCAAACCAGCACGAGTCTGGTGTCCTGACCGGCAAGGGTCTGACCTGGGGCGGCTCCCTCGTCCGCACCGAGGCAACCGGTTACGGCTGCGTGTACTTCACGCAGGAGATGATGAAGGCAAAGGGCGAGTCCCTCGACGGCGCGAAGGTCATCGTCTCCGGCTCCGGCAACGTGGCCATCTACGCAGCGCAGAAGGCGCAGGAGCTCGGCGCCACGGTCGTCGGTATGTCCGACTCCTCCGGCTGGGTCGAGACCCCGAACGGCGTCGACGTTGAGCTGCTGCGTGATGTCAAGGAGGTTCGCCGCGCACGCATCAGTGACTACGCAAAGGAGACGGAGGGCGCGACCTACCACGAGGACGGCTCCATCTGGGACCTCAAGGCGGATGTTGCCCTGCCGTGCGCGACCCAGAACGAGCTGGACGGTGAGCACGCGAAGAAGCTCATCTCCAACGGCGTGAAGTACGTGGCGGAGGGCGCAAACATGCCGTCCACCGCAGAGGCAGTGGAGGTCTTCCGCGCAAAGAAGCTCTCTTTCGGCCCGGGCAAGGCCGCCAACGCCGGTGGCGTGGCGACCTCGGCACTGGAGATGCAGCAGAACGCGTCGCGTGACTCCTGGACCTTCGACTACACCGACGGCCGCCTGCACCAGATCATGTCCGGCATCTTCAACGTCACGGCGAACACCGCGGAGGAGTACGACCATGCTGGCGACTACGTCATCGGTGCGAACATCGCGGGCTTTAAGAAGGTCGCAGACGCGATGCTGGCGCAGGGCGTCATCTAACCGCCGCAGTCGTTGTAGTTGTTGTTGGACACTGGTTCCGCCTTCGCTTCGCGCGGGGCGGATTCCAGTAGGCTATTGAGCTATGTATCGCGTATTTGAAGCACTGGACGAGCTTGTCAAGACTGTTGAGGGTGCATACGGCGTGCCAATGACCGCCAACTGCATGGTTCCGCGCAACGAGATGCTCACGCTTCTCGACGACATCCGTGAGTCCCTCCCCAAGGAGATCGATGATGCGCAGGACGTCCTGGATAAGCAGGACGAGATCCTTATTGGTGCCGAAAACCGCGCGGACCAGCTCGTGGGCGACGCGAAGGCGGAGGCAGACCACATCCTCGGGGACGCACAGTCCCAGTCCGAATCCATGTTGAGCGACGCGCAGGCGCAGGCCACCTCGCTGGTCGCCCGTGCCGAGCAGGACGCGGAGAGCATCACCTCGCGCGCTCAGGAGGAAGCGGACTACGCGCTCGACAGCGCCCACACCGAGGCCGAGCGCCTCGTTGAGGACGGGAAGCAGCAGTACCAGCGCTCCATCGACGAGGGCCTTGCGCAGCAGGAGCACCTCATCTCCGAGTCCGAGGTCATGCGCCGCGCCGACGAGGAGGCGCACCGCTTGGTCGAGCAGGCGCACTCCGAGTCGTCCCGACTGCGCGGCGAGTGCGACGACTACGTGGATTCCAAGCTGGCGGAGTTCGAGGAGTCGTTGTCCTCCGTCCTGCGCACTGTGTCCTCGGACCGTTCCGCGCTGCGCCGTGGCGCCGGTGCAGCCGGTACGTCGCGCGACCGCGGTGACAGCAGGGGAGACGTAAGGACGGACCATTACGAGCCTCGCGGCTACCCGCGCAGCGGCCGGAGCCAGCGAGCTGACCGCGGAAACCGTGAGTAGGATACTGGCTGTTATGGCTAAGAATCCTTTCATTGTTGATGTCGCCGACGCACTCCACGGCGACGGAATGCCAGTCACCGTCCACCTGTCCGGCCCGAGCCCGTCGAGGGTGGGGCCGGAGATGATTGCCCTCCCGGAGGGCCAGGAAGTGGACGTGGATGCGACCATCACCCCGCTCGGCTCGGGCGTGCTTGTGGACGCCAGCCTGACCGCTCAGTTCAAGGGCGAGTGCGTCCGCTGCTTGAAGACGCTGACGCCCACGAAGACACTGCAGATCTCGCAGGTGTTTGAAGGCGACGACGGCTTCATCGTCGGCGATGCTGAGGCCGAGGAGGACCAGGGCTCGGGCGATGAGATCCGCCGGATTGAGGACGAAACGGTTGACCTTGAGCAGGCGTTTGTGGACGAGGCGGGCCTGACCCTGCCGTTCAACCCGGTTTGCGAGCCAGAGTGCGACGGCGACACCGAGGTCCCCGACCCGGACGGCGTGTCAGGGGAGGAAAACAACCTGGTCGACCCGCGTTGGGCCGGTTTGGAGAAGTTCCTGTGAGCCGTTCCCGCAAACACAAACTCTCCGGCGAGGAAGCCCTTGCGCAAGCCTTCGCCGCAGTGGACCACTCGCCGCTGCTCGAGCGCATCGGCGTGCAGCTTGACGACGATTACCTGCGCCTCGCCCTGACGCACCGCTCCTTTGCCAACGAGCACGGTCACCTCCCAAACAACGAGCGCCTTGAGTTCCTCGGCGACGCCGTGCTGGGGCTGTCGGTGGCCACGAAACTGTTCGAGCTCTATCCGTCACGGCCGGAGTCCGATCTGTCTCCGATGCGTGCGGCCATCGTGTCGCGCTACGGGCTGGCGGACATCGCCCGCGAGATTGACCTGGGCCCGCACATCCTGTTGGGCAAAGGCGAAGAGGCCACGGGCGGCCGGAAGAAGGACTCGATCTTGGCCGATACGACCGAGGCCCTGTTTGGCGCGATCTACCGGCAGCACGGCTTCACCGCGGCACGGGACGTCGTGCTCCGGTTGTTCGACGACAAGCTGCAGCACGCCACCGTCTCCGGCAAGCACAAGGACTGGAAGACCGAACTGCAGGAGCGCCTCGCAGAGCTGAAGGCCCCGTTGGCGGAGTACCGCGCCACCTCGGTGGGCCCCGACCACGACAAGACCTTTACTTCCGACGTCTTCGTCGGCGAGGAGTCCCGTGGCCGCGGTGTCGGCCCGAGCAAGAAGCTGGCGGAGCAAGAAGCGGCGCGCAACGCGGTCCGGTTCCTCCGCGACCACCCCGAGGCCGTGGCGGGCACCGCCAAGGAGCACTAAGTGCCCGAACTGCCAGAGGTGGAGGTGGTCCGCCGCGGGCTCGATCGCCACGTGGTCGGCCGCACGTTCACCGCGGTCGCGGTGCTGCACCCCCGCGCGGTCCGCGGGAACACCCACGACCTCGCAGCTGTCCTGCCCGGAACAACCATTACCGGCACCGGGCGGCGCGGCAAGTTCATGTGGTTCACGCTGGATTGCGCCGACGCCCTTGTCATCCACCTCCGTATGAGCGGGCAGATGCTCGTCGGCGCTCCGGGCAGCGTTGACAGCCCGCACCTGCGCATTCGGGCCCTGCTTGGCGGTTCCGGCCGCGATAGCGCAGTGGCAGGGGAGCCGCTCGAGCTGGACTTCGTGGACCAGCGCACCTTCGGGCTGTGGCAGTACGCCCCGTTTTCCGGCGATGTGCCCGAACCAGTCGCGCACATTGCCCCGGACCCGTTCGAGGACGACTTTGACGCGGTCGCAACGGCGCGCCTGATTCGCACGAAACGCTCGGCGATTAAGACGGTGTTGCTCAACCAAGAGGTGGTGAGCGGGATCGGGTCGATTTATGCCGATGAGGCGATGTGGGCGGCGGGCGTGAGGCCGTCGAAAAGCGCCCGCTCGCTGCGCCAACGCGACACCATCGCGCTGTTGGACCACGCGCGGGACGTGATGGCACGCGCCCTCGAGCAGGGCGGCACCAGTTTCGATTCCCTCTACGTCAACGTCAACGGCGCCTCGGGGTACTTCTCGCGCTCGTTAAACGCATACGGGCAAGCGGGCGCACCGTGCGCCCGTTGCGGGACCCCCATCGAACGGATGGTGGTGGGCGGGCGCTCCAGCTTCTACTGCCCCCAGTGCCAACGCGGCTAACTGCCCGCCCACGAATTTGGGGAAGCGTACATCGTCGTTGCGAGTTTCCTCATATCACCCATTAAGATTCCCGCCATGGAATCCGCAACGTCGTTTGTGAACGACTCGCTCAATGGCATCATCTGGAACGTCGTTCCTTGGCTGCTCCTGGCAGCCGGTATCTACTTCGGCCTCCGCACCATCTTTGTGCAGATCCGGCTCCTGCCTGAAATGCTCAAGGCGGTCACCGAGACACCAAAGGGCAAGGACCGCGAGGGCCGCGACCTTGATGAGGAATACGGTGGCATCTCCGCGTTCAAGGCCTTCACTATCTCCGCAGCGTCCCGCGTGGGCACCGGCAACATCGCCGGCGTTGCGCTGGCCATCTCCGTCGGCGGCCCGGGCGCCGTGTTCTGGATGTGGATCATCGCCCTGGTCGGCGGCGCTACCGCGTTCGTCGAGTCCACGCTCGCGCAGCTGTGGAAGACCAAGGACGAGGACGGGAACTACCACGGCGGCCCGGCCTACTACATGACGCGCGGGCTGAACTGGAAGCCGCTGGCCGTCATCTTCGCCGTCGCGCTGTCGCTGACCTACGGTTTTGTGTACAACGCCATTCAGACAAACTCAATCGTGGAGGCAGTCGGCGGCTCGTTCAACACCGACTCCGTCGCCATGAAGTGCATCGTCGCCGCGGCGGTTGCGGCGCTGACGGCGATGATCATCTTCGGTGGCGTGACCCGCATCGCGAGCGTGACGCAGATCATCGTGCCGTTCATGGCCATCGCGTACATCCTGATCGGCCTGCTCGTGATCATCATGAATATCACCGAGGTGCCCGGGATGTTCGCCCTCATCGTCGGACACGCCCTCGGCCTCAAGCAGGTCGCCGGCGCCGGGCTGGGCGTCGCGTTCGCCCAGGGCATGCGCCGCGGTTTGTTCTCCAACGAGGCCGGCCAGGGCTCCGCGCCGAACGCGGCGGCGACCGCGACGGTGTCGCACCCGGTCAAGCAGGGCCTGGTGCAAACCCTCGGCGTGTACTTTGACACCCTCGTGGTCTGCACCATCACCGCCTTTATCGTGCTGCTCGGCCCAGCTGTTTCCTACGGCAACGATGACATCCAGGGCGCGTCGCTGACCCAGTCCGCGCTGGCGGACAGCGTCGGCGCGTGGGGCACCCACGCCGTCACCTTCATCCTGTTCTTCCTCGCCTTCTCCTCCGTGATTGGCAATTACTACTTGGCGCAGGCCAACGTGGAGTACCTCACCGACTCGAAGCTCGTCATGCTGCTCTTCCGCCTCGGCGTGATCGGCTTTGTCATCTTCGGTGCCTTCGGCTCGCTGCCGCTCGTGTGGGCGCTGGGCGACACCATGGCGGGCACCATGGCAATCATCAACATCATCGCCATCGTCCCGCTCGGCGGGGTGGCCTTCAAGCTGCTGAAGAACTACAACGAGCAGCGCGCCAAGGGCGTCGACCCGGTCTTCCACCGGGACATGGTCCCGGGGCTGAAAAACGTGGAGTACTGGGACGGCTCCGACCCGGTCACCCGCCGCAGCGCGGAGGACCTGAAGGTGGCGGATCATCCGGATCAGTAGCCGCGGCTAGTGTGGTGGCATGACTGAACAGCTTGTGAGAATGACAGCCCACGTCCATGGACACGTCCAGGGCGTGGGTTTTCGTTGGTGGACCCGGTCCCGCGCCCTGGAGCTGGGGCTGCGCGGGTACGCGAAGAACCTCGCCGACGGGCGTGTCGAGGTTGTTGCGGAGGGGGAGCGAGGGAGCGTCGAGAAGCTTTTTGCGCTGCTGAACGAGGAATCGTCGACGGCGAAGCGCCCGGGGCGCGTGGAGTTTGTCGGCGTGCAGTACGGCGAGCCGAAGGGGCTTTCCGGCTTTGAGGAACGCTAAGGACGGGCTGCGGCCCGGGCAGGTACACTGACGCCAATGCACCTGAAATCGCTGACGCTCAAAGGATTCAAGTCCTTCGCTTCAGCGACCACGATGAAGTTCGAGCCCGGAATTTGCGCCGTGGTGGGGCCGAACGGCTCCGGCAAGTCGAACGTCGTGGACGCGCTCGCGTGGGTGATGGGGGAGCAGGGCGCGAAGAACCTGCGTGGCGGGAAGATGCAGGATGTGATCTTCGCCGGCGCCGGTGACCGCAAGCCGCTCGGCCGCGCGGAAGTCACCCTCACCTTTGATAACTCGGACAAGCACCTGCCCATCGAGTACACCGAGGTGGCGATTACGCGCCGCATGTTCCGCGACGGCGCGTCCGAGTACGAGATCAACGGGTCCAAGGCCCGGCTGATGGACATCCAGGAGCTGCTGTCGGATTCCGGCATCGGCCGCGAGATGCACATCATCGTCGGCCAGGGCAAGCTCTCCGAAATCCTGGAGTCGCGCCCCGAGGAGCGCCGCGCCTATATCGAGGAAGCGGCGGGGGTGCTCAAGCACCGGCGCCGCAAGGAGAAGGCGCAGCGCAAGCTCACCGGCATGCAGGCGAACCTCGACCGCCTCACCGACCTGACCGAGGAGCTGGGCAAACAGCTCAAGCCGCTGGCCCGCCAGGCTGAGGCCGCGAAGCGTGCCGCCACCGTGCAGTCCACGTTGCGCGAGGCCCGCATGTCGCTCGCTGGCCACCAGGTGGTGACGCTGCGCAGCACACTTCTCGACGCCACCCGCGCCGCCGAACTCCTCGCCGAGCAGGTCGAGACCGCGACTGCCGCACTGGAAGAAGCGGAGCAGACGCAGGCGGAGATCGAGTTCGAGCAGGAGGAGGCGCAGCCGCAGGCGGAGCAGGCCCAGCAGGTGTGGTTCACGCTGTCCACCCTGGCGGAGCGTGCCAATGCGACAGTCCGCATCGCCACCGAGCGCGCACAGAACGCGGGCGCGCAGGTGCCCTACGCGGGCCAAGACCCGGAGGAGCTGCTGCGCCGCGCAGCATTCGCCGACGAGGACTACGCCGAGGCGCTTGAAGCTGCAGAAGAGGCCGCCGAGAGGCTCGAGACGCTGCGCGAGGAGGTCGCGGAGAAACAGGAAGCGTTCGACGCCGCCGAGCGCGAGCACATGGCGCAGGTGCGCGCGCTCGCTGACCGGCGCGAAGGTGTGGTGCGGCTCCTCGCGCAGGAGGAATCGCAGCAGAGCGCGATCACCGCGGCCGAGGAGGACGTGGCGCGCCTGACCGAGCTGCTCGACGAGACGCGCACCCGCGCCCGCGCGGCGGAGAAGGAGGCACGCGAGGCCGCCGAGCAGGTGGCCAACGTGGATACGCAGCGCGCGCCCCTGGACGAGGCCCATGTGCGCGCCTACACGGAGTCGGACGCCGCCGACAAGCGCCTCGAGCAACTGCGCGCCCAGCAGCGCGAGCGCGAGCGGGCCGTGTTCACCCTGGAGTCGCGCATCTCCACGCTGCAGGAACAGGCGCCGAAGCAACCGGCGGCGGAGGTCATCAGCGAGGCGGCCCCGCTCGCGGAGCTGGTCGCCGCGGAACCGGGCGTGGACCGGGCACTGTCCGCCGCGCTCGGCCAGTACGCGGAGGCATTGGCCGGAGACGTCACCGCGGAAACGGTCGAGCTCCTCGCGGATGCGGCCCGCACCGTGGTGATCGACCGCAGCGGCGGCAGCGCGTGGCGCCTCGACGCGGAATCCCCGGTGGACTGGCTGCTTGACCACCTGCGCATCGACGTGTCGGTGCTGGGGCCGGTGACGCGTTTGCTTGTCGACGTCGCGCTCACCGACGACCTCCCCACCGCCCGCCAGCTGGTGGACGACGACCCCCGGCTTCGCGCCGTTACGCGCGACGGCGTCGTCGTGGGCGAGGGCTGGGTCGCGGCCGGCACCGGTGCCACCACCTCGGTGGAAGTGAGCGCCCAGATCGAACGCGCCCGCGAGGAACTCGACGTGGCCCAGGCCCAACTCGAGGAGCTCTCGGGCACGCTGGAGGGCGCGAAGCTGGCCGCGGAGGACGCGCGCGTGACCGCCGCGAGCGCGAAGGCGGCGCTGCGCGAATACGACGCGGAGTCTGAGCGCCAGCAGCGCGACCACGAGCGGCTGGAAAAGCAGTGGCAGGCCAACAAACACGAACATGAGCGTGCTGCGCAGCGCGCCACGGAGGCAGAGGCCCGGCTCGCCGCCCGCCGCGAGGACTTGGCGCAGACTCGTGACCGACTTGCCCGCGTCAACGATGAGGACACGCCCAGCGAGGAGCCGTCGTCCGCCCAGCGCGACGCGGCGCAGCAGGAACTGAACCAGGTCAAGGCGATGGAGATGGAGGCCACGCTCGCCTCCCGGTCCGCGCAGGCCGCGGCGGAGCAGCGCGCGGGGCGCGGCGACGCCCTGCGCCGGCAGGCGGAGCACGAGAAGCAGGCGAAGGCACGCCACGACGCGGCGATGCAGAAGCGTCGCGCGCAGGCGGAGCTCGCCCGCACCGTCTCCGAGCAGGGCCGCGACCTGATCGCCCGGATCCAGGACGCGTTGTCCCGTGCGGCGGAGGAGCGCGACCGGTGGCAGGGGAGCGTCGTCAAGCTGCAGGCGCGACTGCAGCAGGCCCGCAGCCAGGTCTCGGCGGCCCGGCAGCAGCTCAAGCGGCTCACCGACAGCGCGCACAATTCGGAGATTGCGCAGTCGCAGGCGCAGGTGCGTATCGACGAAGCCGAGAAGAAGATCACCGAGTCCCTCGGCGTTGCCATCCCGGACCTCCTGCGCGATTACACCCCGGGAGAGGATTTCGATGAGGCCGCCGAACAGGCGCGGCTGAAGCAAGCCGAGAAGGATCTGCGCGCGCTGGGCAAGGTGAACCCGTTGGCGCTCGAGGAGTTCAAGGCGCTCGAGGAGCGCTACTCGTTCCTGTCCACGCAGCTGGATGACGTGATCAAGGCGCGCGAGGATCTCACCGGCGTGATCAACGACGTCGACGCGCAGATCCTGCAACTTTTCACCGATGCGTGGAAAGACGTCGAGGACGAGTTCCCGCGCGTCTTCCACACCCTGTTCCCGGGCGGCGAGGCGCGGCTCGTGCTCACCGAGCCTGACGACATGCTCGCCACCGGAATTGAGATCGAGGCGCGCCCGCCGGGCAAGAAGGTTAAGCGCCTGTCCTTGCTCTCCGGCGGCGAGAAGTCGCTCACCGCGCTCGCGTTCTTGGTGGCCATCTTCCGCGCCCGCCCCAGCCCGTTCTACGTGCTGGATGAGGTCGAGGCAGCGCTTGATGACGTCAACCTTCGCCGCCTCATCGCCCTGCTCAAGGAGCTGCGGGAGGACTCGCAGCTGATCGTGATCACGCACCAGAAGCCGACCATGGATGTGGCGAACGTGCTCTACGGCGTGACCATGCGCGGCGACGGCGTGACGCGCGTCCTGTCGCAGCGAATGCAGCCTGCGGCTGACTAGCTCCGCCGCGCCTGGCACTATGGGTGCCATGGATATGGAACTAGCAATGAACTCGCCACTACTGTGGATCATCGTCGCGATCATCGTCGTTGTCCTCATCATCGTGGGCATCGTCGTGGTCGGGCGCCGCAGGAAAGAAGAAAAGACTGTCTCCTTTGAAAAGACGGAGGAGCCGAAGGAGCTCACCCAGCAGGAGAAATCCGGCAATTACCAGGCCAAGGGTGGTTTCAATTTTGCCCCCGCCGCCGCCCCCGACGCGCCCGCGAAGGAGCCGGTCAAGGAGCCAGTGCTTCGCGACGAACCCGCGGCCCCAGTAGCCAAGGAAGAGCCGAAGGCTGCAGCGGCTCCCACCCCGGAGCCTGTCGCGGAGCCGGTGGAGGAGCCGGTTGCGGAGCCGGTGGAGGAGCCCGCACAGAATGAGGCGCCGGTGGAAGCCGCCGACCGCGACACCAGCAATCCCAGCGACCCCAGCGACTCCAGCGACACCGACGAGACGGTCGTGCTGAATACTGACGAGCCGGAGACCTCCGAGACCGTCGTGGCCCCGGAGGACGTCGCGCCGACCGAGCCGACTGAACCCACCGAGCAAGAAACCGAAGCCACCGAGGCAGCCGAAGCCGCTGCTGTGACCGCCGAGAGCGCCGACGCTGCTCGTGAAGCGGGCGCTGAGCCGAGTGATGACGTGGTCGTCGAGAAGCATGATGCCCCCGCGGAAGAGCTCGACGAGATCGAGCCGGCGACCGGGCGCATTGGCAAGCTGCGCGGGCGCCTGTCGCGTTCGCAGAACGCGATCGGCCAGGGTCTGCTGGGAATTCTCACCGCGGGCGACCTGGACGAGGACGCATGGGAGGAGATCGAGGACACGCTGATCATGGCGGACCTCGGCGCGAACCTGACCATGAAGGTCACCGAGAACCTGCGCGAAAAGATCGCGGAGCGTGGCGTGTCCACGGAGGCCGAGGCCCGCGCGATGCTGCGCGAGACGCTCATCGAGGCCGCGCGTCCGGACATGGACCGCTCCATCAAGGCGATGCCGAACGAGGGCAAGCCCGCCGTCATCCTGGTTGCGGGCGTGAACGGCACCGGCAAGACCACCACCACCGGCAAGCTCGCGCGCGTGCTCGTGTCCATGGGCCACTCCGTGGTCCTCGGTGCCGCCGATACCTTCCGCGCCGCCGCAGCCGACCAGCTGGAAACCTGGGGCCGCCGCGTCGGCGCCTCCACCGTGCGCGGCAAGGAGGGCGCGGATCCAGCGTCCGTCGCCTTCGACGCGGTCGCGACCGGCGTGCAGGAGGGCGCGGACGTGGTGCTCATTGACACCGCCGGACGCCTGCACACCTCCACCGACCTCATGGACCAGCTGGGCAAGGTCAAGCGCGTGGTGGAGAAGAAGAGCAACGTCGACGAGGTGCTGCTCGTGCTCGACGCCACCGTCGGCCAAAACGGTATCGCACAGGCGCGCGTGTTCCGTGAGGTCGTCGACATCACCGGCGTCGTCTTGACCAAGCTCGACGGCACGGCGAAGGGCGGCATCGTCTTCCAGGTCCAGGAGGAGCTCGGCGTGCCCGTCAAACTCGTCGGCCTGGGCGAGGGCGCGGACGACCTCGCGCCGTTCGAGGTGGAAAGCTTCGTCGACGCGCTGCTGGGCTAGACCGGCTGAGTTCTGGGCTTTCGCGCCCAGGCACTAGGCTAGAACGAGTTCATTTTTAGCAAGCGCTTTTAGCACGCTTATCGACGAAGCGAACAGGAGTACTGACGTGTTCGAGTCACTGTCCGACCGCCTCCAAGATGCCCTCGGTGGCTTGCGCGGAAAAGGCAAGCTCACCGAGGACGACATCAAGGCGACTACGCGTGAGATTCGCCTCGCCCTGCTCGAGGCGGACGTCTCCCTGACCGTCGTCAAGGCCTTTATCAAGCGGGTGAAGGAGCGCGCGCTCGGTGCGGACGTGTCCGAGGCGCTCAACCCCGCGCAGCAGGTTGTCAAGATCGTTGACGAGGAGCTCACCTCGATCCTGGGCGGGGAGACCCGTCGCCTGAACCTGGCGAAGAACCCGCCGACCGTCATCATGCTCGCGGGCCTGCAGGGCGCTGGTAAGACCACGCTCGCCGGTAAGCTGGCCAACCACCTTTCGAAGCAGGGGCACACCCCAATGCTGGTGGCGTGTGACCTGCAGCGCCCGGGCGCTGTCCAGCAGCTGCAGATCGTCGGCGAGCGCGCCGGCGTGCAGACCTTCGCGCCGGACCCGGGTACGTCCATCGACTCCTACGAGCACGAGATGGGTTCCTCCCACGGCGACCCGGTCGCGGTGGCGCAGCAGGGTATCGAGCACGCGAAGCAGACGAAGCACGACGTAGTCATCATCGATACCGCGGGTCGCCTGGGTATCGACGAGACCTTGATGACGCAGGCGCGCAACATTCGCGACGCCGTGAACCCGGACGAAGTCCTTTTCGTCATCGACGCGATGATCGGCCAGGACGCGGTGAGCACCGCGCAGGCCTTCGCCGACGGCGTCGATTTCACCGGCGTAGTCCTGACCAAGCTGGACGGCGACGCGCGTGGCGGTGCCGCGCTCTCGATCCGCGAGGTGACTGGCAAGCCGATCCTGTTCGCGTCGACAGGCGAAAAGCTCGACGACTTTGACGTATTCCACCCGGACCGCATGTCCAGCCGGATCCTCGGCATGGGTGACCTGCTCTCGCTGATCGAGCAGGCCGAGCAGACCTATAACGAGCAAGACGCCGAGGAAGCGGCGTCCAAGTTGGCTTCCGGCGAGCTCACACTCGAGGACTTCCTCAACCAGCTGCTCATGATCCGGCGCATGGGGCCGATTGGCAACCTGCTGAAGATGATGCCGGGCGGCAAGCAGATGAACCAGATGGCCGACATGGTGGACGAGAAGCAGCTCGACCGCATCCAGGCCATCATCCGCGGCATGACTCCGGCGGAGCGAGAGGATCCGAAGATCCTCAATGCTTCACGACGCAAGCGCATCGCCAAGGGCTCCGGCGTCGAGGTCTCCGACGTGAACCAGCTGGTGGAGCGCTTCTTTGAAGCGAAGAAGATGATGGGCAAAATGGCCGGTCAGTTCGGCATGGGCGGTGGCATGCCGGGTATGCCGGGGATGCCGGGTGGCCGCTCGGCAACCAAGAAGAAGCCGAAGGGCCGCAAGGGCAAGAACGGCAAGCGTAAGCCGCCGAAGCGACGCGGTGGTGGCGGCGGGATGCCAGGGATGCCGGGCATGCCCGGGATGCCAGGTATGGGCGGCGGCATGCCGGACATGAAGGAGCTGAAGAAGCTGCAGGAGCAGCTTCCTCCGGGGATGGACGGCATGGACCTGGACAACCTCGACTTCGGCGAAGCGATGAAGCGCATGGGGAAGAAGAAGTAACACTCGCCCCCTGCGGTGTGCGCTATATCACTGTAGGTTGTGCGGTATGGAGTTCCCATTCCACTTCCTGCGAACAAATAGCGTCGTCACGTCTCGCTTCGACCAATTGGCGAAGGTTCTCAGGGGTGCGGATGTTGACGCGCTGCGCCGGCTCCCCGATCCAGAGATGGAGGCGTTTGCGCGTGATCTTTCGCGTGGGCTGCGGCAGGAGTTCGCGCCGACTCGTCTCATAACGGCCTCGGTGAACGGTCTCGATGCCCACTCGCTGAATTTCCTCTTTGTCGTGTGCTTGAAGCATCGCGTCTCGGCGTTTATCGGGGAATCGGATCTGTACATCGACGCCACTGGCGTCGATGGTGCGACCGCCGAATTTTCGGCGGTGACAAACTCGCTCGCAACAGTCTGGTGCCAGGTGAGCGAGCGCACTCTGGACCGCGCTTTTGAGGATGCACTTCGAGCGCCGTCCGACATGGACACCTGGGTGCAAGTGCACAACTTCGGCGATAGCACTGCCGAGTTTGGTATCCGGATGCGCATGCACCTCCTGGACGACGGCCGTTTCACAATCGTGTGGACCGTTCGCGAGGACAACTCCGACCTACGGACCCTGACGGTTGCGACTTACGAGGAAGCCCGCGCCGTCCTGCTCGCGTTTGCGGATCATTGCCCGACCCTCAGTGAGTACGAGTGGACCAACGTCGACTTCGTCCCGCGTCTCTCTACCTGCGACCTCGTGCAACGCTCCCAGTACAGGTTGCGCCGGTTCGGGGCGATCCGCGACCTGCCGGCGGGCGTCATGGTGCGCCTGCACGACCGGCTCAATTTCTCTTTGGAATTTGGGCGGGACCACGACGGGCAGTGGCGCGCGACGATGCGCCACGCCTTGAACGGCGGTATGAGCCGCACCTTCGACACCGCCGGCGAGCTCCTCGAGGTTGCGGAAGCCTATGTCAACAACGAGCTCGGGGCGTTGCTCGAGTACTTCCCGGAGTCGTCTGAAATGGCATTGCCCGCCGCTCTCACTGTGACGGCGATGGTGCTTCCGGAACGCGCGGCGAGGTGGGCGAATTCGTCGATACGCGAGATGCACCGCGTGCGGGACACACACAACGGTGTGGCAGAGGGGGCGATGGCGGCATTCATTGCGCAGGTGAATCAGCAGGCACCGCATACGCTCGCGCTTGAGCAAAACAGCGTGGAAGCGCATGCCGTATCGACGATTTCTGTCCGCCGGCGTGGCTCGGTGCGGACCCTCGACCGGCTGGGCAACCTCGCGCAGCGCTACGGGGTGTCGCTGGTGCTTGACGGTGTACAAGTGTTGGTCAACCCCTCAGGCGCCGCAGCTGGAGGCGACGTGCGGTGCACCCTTGAGCTGTTTGACGGCGACAAGTGCGTGCATCGGTGGGTATCGGTGTCACCGGCTGCCTTCATGGAAGCGTCGATGGTGCACTTCAGCCATTGGCAGCTGCGACTGACCGTCGAGTCGCTCGAGCGTCCCGACCAGCGGCTGGTGCTCCTCGCGATCCCTCAGGACGCGGATCATGGCTCGTTTCTGCTGAAGGCCTACGGGCCCGGTTGGAGCATGCGGGCCGTCGCAGGGCTTTCGCAATACGAAGTCGCGGTCGTGTTCTTGAACGCCGCGGAGTCTCCACACGACATTATTGACTCAGTGCACTGGGAATCGGTGCGGACCGCGGACCTGGCCTTGCCGCGGCGTCCGTACATGCTCGGCTCCAACTCCGGTGACTCGACGACGTTGTACAGCGACGAGGCGTTGGCCACCTACCAGGAGGCGTTTGCCACAGCGGGCGTCGGCGACTGGATCGGAGTGACTGACAACCGTAGCCCCGAAGACTATTGCCGCGTGTTCCGCCACGATGCCCATGGATGGTACCGAGTGGAGTGGGGGTATAACAATGGCGCCGTCGAGCGCGGGCACGTGCTCACCCGCGACATCAACCGAGCGTACGAAGTCTTCCGGATGTACGTGGAGGATAACCGGGAGCTCATGCGCGCACTTGACTGGATCGTGGGGGACGAAGGGGCGCCAGGCGGGCAACGGTACGGGGCGCCGGAGCGCCTGTACGTGCTCCGTCCATCGACCAGCGTGCTCGCACACCACCATCGGCACGTGCAGGAGTTTTTCGCGGACCAGGAGCAGTTCGAGGAACAGGACGCATCGATGGAGGGTCTCGCGGGTGCGCTTGCGCACCTGCTGGGGCACGACGTGAAGGCGCAGCGCGTGCTCACCATCGATGCGCAGATGGACGATCCCCAGGTGTTTAACCGTGTCGTCGACCTTGCATTTCAGCTCCGCGCCCTGGTGTTTCAGGCAGACTCCGGGTTGCTGGTCAACGGAACCGGGGTGGAAATGCACGAGGTCGGCTTCGCGGGGCTTCGCAATAGCATCGGCACCCTGTGGCAGCAGGTGTGCGAGCGCACTATTGATGTGGCCTTTGAGGACGCGCTGCGCGTGCCCGACCCCATCGGCGCGTGGGTCGAGGTGTACGCCGAGGGCCCGGAAGCGATGGCCGCACGCCTCGACGCCGACGGCACGTGGACCCTCCGCTGGCGCCACGTGAACGGAGGAGACTCCGGCGAGTACCGCTTCCTCACCCGCCAGGTGGCAGGCTACGCCCAGGCGCGCGAGCTGCTCCTGGCGTTTGCGGACCGGAGTCCGCTGCTCGGCCGCCTTAAATGGAGCGAGGCCGCGCCGACAGACGCCCACTTTGCCACGAGCGCTGGGGAGCGCAGCGAGCTCCCTCTGCGTCGGCTCGACGCGGTGCTCAATCTGCCGGAAGGCACACTCGTGCGGCTCCACGACGGCCCAGGTGGCGCCCTGGAATACGGGCGCGCCGGCAACGGCCGATGGGTAGCCACGCTGGAAACCGCACCGTTTTCAACTGTGACCCGTGAGTTTTCCAGCGGCGCCGACCTGGTGGCGTTCGTCCACACCTACCTGACGGCGGACGACGCGCAGGCAGAAGCGCTCTTCGGCCAGGACGCCCCGGTTCGAACACGGTCGCTGTGGGACAACGAGCTCACGGAGATCTCTGCCATGATCCTCCCGCAGCGAGCCCAGGCATGGACCGATGCATCGGTCCGGCACTTCCACCGGATGCACGCGGACACCGCCGAGGACGCACCCGCCGAGCTCAAGGCCTTCTTCACCGAGCTGCTGCAAGCGCAGCCGGCACCCGGTGCGATCCGCGGGCGCGCCGGCAACGAGGTCGGGCTTCGCGCGATGACGCGTGCGTGGGTGCCCAAGGCCGCGCTCGACGGAGTCCTCGCGGACATCGTGCGCCTTGCGCCCCAGTACGCGGTCTCGGTCGTGCTCAACGGGGCGCACGTCTTCTACAACGCCACCGGAGGCGAGGAGACGCCGCTCAGCGGATTGACGCTCGGTGCGAACAACACGATCGTCCAGTTCTGGGTCGACGCCACCGTTCCCGCGTTCGCGCAGGGGTTGCAGCTTTTGTCCCGCGCGGACGAGCTCGTGGTCGCGGCCAGCATTACGCTCGACTCGGGCCGTTCGGAGCCGGACCTGCAGTACTACTGGCTCACCATCCGTGAGGCCCCGGGCGGCTATTCCGCCACGTACGAAATCCCAGGCAGCATTGTGTACTCGGTCGAGGGACTCGCTGAACCGGATGTGCTGCACCTCTACGCCACAATGGCGCGGTCGCCGGCTGCGGTGGTCGAAGCGGCCCAGTGGCACAGCGCCACGCGGGCGCCGGGTGCGCCTTCCCGCTTCCAGATGCAGTCAAACCTCTTCGAACCCGTGCCGCTCGACCCGGAGAACCTGGACGCGCTGCGCCGGGTGGAGTTGCCCACAAAGGGCGACTTCATCCAAGTGATGGATTCCGTTGTGGAGGGCGACTACGTCTTGGTGATCAATGACAGCGGCGCGCTTCGCAGCCGGTTCGTGGTCGGGTGGGGCCACGACTTCGGGCAGATTGAGAATTTCCAGCGCAAGACGAGCAGCCTCGCCGAGGCCCTCGCGCTCGCCGAGCACTACGTTGCGGGCGATCGCCAGGCGTTTGTGGCGCTGGGGTGGAAGCGTCGTAAAGCGCGCTAACGCCCCGAGCGGGCTGCTTATCGACGCCTACTCGCGCCCCACCATCGGCACCTCCGGTGCCTCCCCGTCGCCGACGGGGACGTGCGCGTTTGGGTCGGGGAACAGCGGCGGGATGACGTACTCCGTGGGTGGCGCGCCTGCTGCGCCCTCGCCGTCTTGCCCCGGCTCGGGTTGCGTGTAGGCGATGTCCAGCGTGTCAAAGACCCGGCGCAGCTCCTGCCACACCAGCGGCGTCAGCGTGGCCATGTACGCGTTCGAGATATGGTTCTGGTCGCGGTAGACGTACACGTTGCCGATCTGGGGGCGGCACAGTTCGGCGTCGCAGAACCACCCGGCGGTGTCCACGCTGAACTGGTTACGCGAGCCGTCGAGGTACTCGGCGGCCGGGTCGACGTGGGCGTAGACGTCCTTGGTGGCCATGGAGCACTCCTCCTCGGTGTGGCCGCCGACGACGCAGATGTTCGGGTCCATGATCTCCCCGAAGATGTCAAAGATCCACGGGTTGTCGCGGAATCCCAAGAAGGGCAGGTCATTGGCGGCGAGCTCGTCCCACAGGTTGAGGTACGAGTCCGGGACATGGTCCACGGACACCGTCACGTCTCCCGCGTGGCCTTCCGGGCGCGTGGAGGTGGAGACCACCAGATCCGGGTCCAGGTTGACGATCTCGTTGAACGCGTTGACGCTCCACTCCTGGCAGACCTGGGAGACGAGCTCGCCGCTCTCCGCGGCGTCCAGGATGAGCGGGCACGTCTGACGGACGTACGGGATCACCTTGAATCCGTGTTCCTTGCCCAGGCGGTCAAAGGGGATCACGTACGGCTCGATGTGGGAGCCGCCCACCATGACTACCGTCGTGTTCGCCTCTGGGTTGCCGTACACGCAGTCGGGGCGCGGCATGGTGTCGGCGTCCTGGTTCTGGAACACCATGCAGCCGTCGGTACCGGCGGGCGGGTAGACACCGGAGATGAGGTTCGGGTCCGGCTGTGGGGGCACGTCAGGAACGTTCGCCCCCGCCAGCGCCAAGGCGCCGGGGTAGAAGGTGTCATTGAGCGGCTTTTCCGCCTCCTGGACCTTCTGGTTCCACAGCGGTTGAATCGTAAAGGTAGCGGCGACCAAGCAGGTGACAATCACGCCACCGACGGCGCGGGCTGCACCGGCGGGGGTGCGGAGTGACCTGCGGGCGTCGAGAAGCGGCGTGTCCGTGGCGGTCGGGCGCTTCCGGTGCTGACGGAGGGGCTCCTCAAGCAGCTCGTGGGTGACGTGTGCGAGGGCGAGAGAGACGATGATGACAATCGTGCCCACCCAGGCCGGCGGGGTGCCAAAGCCGCCGATGACGGTGACGATGATGAGCAGCGGCCAGTGCCAGAGATACAGCGAGTAGGCGATGCCGCCCAGCCAGGTCATCGGCTTGGACGCGAGGACCGCGGAAATCGGGTTGTCATTGCCGCTGAGGATCACCAGCGCGGCGCCCACGAGGGGGAGCAGCGCGACTGGGCCCGGGAACGCGAGCGAATTGGCAACCACGGCGCCCGTAATCGTGATGCACACGACGCCAAGCGCCGACGTCAACCAGGCAAAGCGCTGCGGGAAGAAGCGCGAGCGCGGGACGAACGCGAGGAGCGCGCCGAGCGAGAGCTCCCAGGCGCGGGAGAACGTGGAGTAGTAGTTCGCGCCGGTGCCGATAAACCCGAAGCGGGACGCCCACGCGAAGGAGGCGACGGTGATGAGTGCGAGTACGATCACTGCGCCGCGGCGGGCGAGCGTGCGTGGCAGCTTGCACTTGGTAATCAAGACAGCGATGAGCGTGCCGAACAGGATGCCAAAGAGATAGAACTGCCCCTGGACTGCCATTGACCACAAATGCTGCAGCGGCGACGTGTCCTGGCTGGCGGCCGCGTAGTCCGCGTCCTGCGCCATAAGCTCCCAGTTCTGGTAGTAGAGCATCGACGCGGTGAACTGGGCCGCGAGCTCGTCGCTCATGAGCTCCGGGGTGAGGTAATGCACCGCGATGAGAACCGCCAGGATGACGACGACGAGCGCGGGGATCAACCTACGAATGGTGCGCCAGAGCGGCCACCAAGGATTGAGGTTGGGGTTCGGACGCAGCGCGTAGCGCAGCTGGCCGCCCAAGAAGAAGTAGCCGGAGAGCAGGAGGAACACGTCCACGCCGCCGGATACGCGGCCGACGAAGACGTGGAAGAGCACGACGAGCGCAATTGCGTATCCGCGAAGGCCGTCGATGTCCACGCGGTAGGACGAGGGGCGCGGGCGGGGGTGCGCGCCAGGAGACTGCTGCGCCTGCCGCGCCGTAAGTGACTGCTGCGCCGTTCCTTCGCCCATAAGCCCGTAAAACCCCTACAACATCATGAAAATTTTGGTACTATTCGGTTCAATTCGCTGAAGACATTACCGGCTCAACTGCCCGATTTGAAAAAACTTGGCCCCGTTGGGCGTGGTACTTCGTTTTGGTGTATGTGACTCAACCGGGTAATGTAAGTGGGGTTGCCTGGTGGTTTGCCGCCCCAGGGGACAGCACAATCTGCGTACGCGCCGGACCCGTCTGGTCCGCGCCCCGGAAGGTCGGGAGCGCGGCGGTCGGCCGGCCAGTCACGCGCAGGGTAAAGAAGAAGGGTTGAACCGGCTCGCCGACAAGTGGCGGGTGTCTGCACTGCCCAGTGACCGAAAAGGAAGTTTTTCATGGCTGTCAAGATCAAGCTGCAGCGTGTGGGTAAGATCCGCAACGCACAGTACCGTGTTGTCATCGCTGACTCCCGCACCCGTCGTGACGGGCGCGTCATCGAGAACATTGGCATCTACCACCCGAAGGAAGAGCCGTCGCTCATCCGCATCGACTCCGAGCGCGCTCAGTACTGGCTGGGCGTTGGCGCGCAGCCGACCGAGCCGGTCCTCGCTCTGCTGAAGGTCACCGGTGACTGGCAGAAGCACAAGGGTGAAGAGGGCGCCGAGGGCACCCTGAAGGTCGCTCCGGAGAAGAAGTCCAAGCTCGAGCTGTTCAACGAAGCGCTCGAGGAAGCCAACAACGGCCCGACCGCCGAGGCCATCACAGAGAAGCGCAAGAAGGCGAAGGAAGAGGAGGAAGCCAAGGCTGCTGCCGAGGCTGAGGCCGCTGCCGCCGCCGAGGCTGCCGAGAAGGCTGAGTCCGAGGAAGCTTCCGAGTCCTCCGAGGAGAAGGCTGAGGAGTCCGAGGAGAACTAAACTTTCCTCTACCGCGAGCAAACCCCGCTGTACTGGCATAAATGCTGATGCAGCGGGGTTTCTCATGCGCTGTATGTGATGTATCCGGGTGATGCGGTGACTGCAACTGATGGTGCTGGTAACGAGGCGACCGCGAAGATTGGTATTAATGCTGGTAGGCGTGCTGCGACGGCTGTGGCTTTAGCCTGCCGCTGCTGGCGCTGATCCCAATTTGTTGGGCTACTCAGATGCAGATCCCGGGCTTGTCTGACCTTATTGCTCAGGCGAATGCCCAGATCCAGGCTGCCAATACGCAGATCCAGCAGCAAGCTGGTCTGTTCAACCCGCAGTTGGCTGCGCAGGTTGATGCTGTCAATCAGCAGCTGGGTAAGTTTGGTGCTGATCTGGCTACTGTTGCTGGTGGTCTGGCGCTGATTGCCGCTGGCATCCTGGCCGGTACGCTGATTTACGACAACTGCTCGCCTGATGGTGGTAGCTCTGTCAAGGATTTGGAGCTGAAAGGATCTTCTGGTAATACCTACGCTGGTTCTTCGAACAAGGAGCAGGATAAGGCTGGTTCCTCGAAGGGGGACAGCTCCTCGAAGCAGCAGGAAGGCTCCTCTGAAAAGAAGTAAGCCAATCCTTGCGGCCTAACTAGGGGCTCATCATGAGCCCGACGTTGCCCCGCCTCAGGGGATGCGGCACACTCATCTAGCATCTGTGATGTTGAGATTTTCACAGCAGATTCTGTCAACAATGATTGTGACACGTACTTAGTGCACTCGTATGGGGTTTATGGCCAACGAGTTGCAGACGCCACAACTACGTTTGAAGGCTCGAATCTACTTAGGGTTCGGGAGCTGCTTTTGCCTCAGCCACGAGACTGTCTCGCAGACTATGCCGATGATTTGAGCTGCATTTCAAAACATTTTGCGACCAAAGGTCGGGTGGTTGCTAGCACCGACTCTGCTGGTTCGGTGCCCCTTATTCTGTCGATCGCTAAGGAGCGAACCGCCTATTCGGGCCTGATATTTGATCGATGCATCTCAGCAAAGGGTTCCTCATATTTGTCAGACCTTGATAATCAACATATTTTACAAAGGTTGCCATTCTCTTCCCGACGTTTGCTCAGAAAAGGCTTCGAAGTCGCTCAAAAAGACCTACCAATCTTGCCATTTTCATCTATGTACGATTCACGTATTAGTAACAGGGACCAGCTCCGCTTCGGCTTGAATCTGCGCGAAGACCCTATCCAACTACATGTTTCCGGGGGACATGCCAATACGCCATGGGATTGAAGCGTCCTGGGTTTAGTTCCTACCTCTGCTAAGGAAGGATTGGCACTATGCCCAGAAAGTATTCCGTCGAGTTCAAGGAGAAGGCGGTCCATCAGATCATCGGAATGGTCCGCCTGGAGTCTTGCTCACTGCAACGCGCCTACACGGAGGTCGGTGAGCTGCTTGGAGTATCCCACCACACGTTGCGGGCTTGGTACCGTGACAGCGCTTCAGTACGCGATAATTCTGACGCTTCAGGCGGCGAAACAATGGAAGAAGAGCTTGGGGCGTCTGCGCCGCGAAAACCGTGAGCTGAAACGAGCAAACGGAATCCTCAAGACTGCTTCGGCTTTTTTCGCAGCGGAACTCGACCGACCCACGACCAAATGATCTCCTACATCGACGCGTACAAAGATCAATTTGGGGCCTGGGCCATCTGCCGAGTCCTTAAACAAGCAGATCGTGGATTCATTACTTCACGCGGCTACCGGAAAGCCACCACACGTGTTCCCAGTGCAAGGGCCTTAAGCGATAGCCTGCTCATCCGAAGAGATACAGCGTGTGCATGCGGAGAATTTCTCGGTCTACGGCATCCGCAAAATGTGGCACGCGATGAACCGTGAAGGCTTTCATATTGGCCGCGATAAGACTGCCCGGTTGATGAAACTCGCAGGTGTTTCCGGCCGCCGACGTGGACGAACCCCTGTGACAACGATTAGCCCGAAGACACCGGATCATCGCCCGGACCTAGTGCAGCGAGACTTTCGTGCACAAGCGCCAGGCAGGCTTTGGGTTGCCGACATTACCTACGTTCGCACCCTGTCAGGATTCGCCTACACCGCGTTTGTCGTGGATGTCTTCAGCCGAAAAAATTGTTGGTGTCGCTACACGCTCGACAATGCGCACCGACGCGCTGACGATGGAGGCTTTGGAGCATGCGTTAACGACTGCAGGGCGAATTCATGGAAACCAGCTCATTCACCACAGCGATCGGGGCAGCCAGTATGTGTCACTGAAGTATTCCACCGCACTAGCTGAATCCGGAATCCGCCCGAGTGTCGGAACAGTCGGCGACTCCTATGACAACGCATTGGCGGAGACCGTCAACGGTCTCTACAAGGCGGAACTGATTCATGCTCAAGGTCCGTGGACGTCGGTCGGGGAAGTTGAACTGGCCACCTTGCGGTGGGTGCATTGGTGGAACACTAAGCGACTTCACGAAGCATTGGGCTACGCCACCCCACAGGAAGTAGAAACCGAGTACTATCTCACGCAGCCCGTCAGTACGGGGCCGTAAAGGAAGCGGAATTAACCCCAGGACGCTTCAGATGTTGATCGGTTTAAGAGAATCATTGGCATGGCATTCTTGATAAATTTTATTCCTAAAATAAAGGACCGGTAGATGTTTGAGGTTATTGACGCTGGATTTCAATTCACGGTGCAGAACAGGAAGGATTGGCTATTCCGGAATGTGAACTTCTCGATTGCGAATGGCGAAGTGGTAGCCCTCATGGGGCCATCTGGGTCAGGCAAGACCACTTTGCTTAATGGACTCGCTGGCATTGGGCGGTTATCCGAAGGTAAGAGCGTGCTTGATGGAATCCAGATATCGGGCCTGCCAAAACGAAAGGTGCGCAAACATCTAAGGGATTCTGTATCAATAGTTTTCCAAGACCACCTATTGATTCCGGGATTAAACCTGCTTGAGAACGCGGAGTTGTCTTGGGCCTTGTCGGGTAAGCCGAAGGGGATCTCCCCCAAAACAGTTTTAGACAGCTTGGCTATTGGAACAGAAAGGAACTCTCTGCCTGAAGAAGTCTCAGGTGGACAAGCACAGCGGGCAGCAATCGCGCGGGCCTTGGCTAGTGGCCCAAAGTTGTTATTCGCCGATGAGCCGACAGGGAGCTTGGACGAAAAGAACGCACATCGGGCTTTTGGTGAAATCAAAAATTGGTGCGGTTCACAGGGGGGACACGGTCTAATCGTTACCCATGATCCGGTCATTGCAAAGCTATGTGATCGTATTGTTCGTTTGGACGGCGGGACAATCAATGGATAATCCCAATCGCGATCAAGCAATCTCGCTTAAAGTTACAAAATCGTATTTTCGAGCGTCGTTAGGTCCCAATGTTGCAGCTGCGGTAGCTATCGGTTTTTCAATCGGCGTACTTGCAGCTGTTCTTAATACCCGAGCCGCGACTGAAGGTACGGCAGTGGGTGAGGCTGTCACGGTGAATGTGGCGACAAATGTTGCTATCTCCTGGACGATTGCTTCGATTTTCTGCATTCCGCAGATAGTGAGTCGAGCGTTTACCAAACTTGACTATTTCATCGGTTGTCTACAAATTGTGGGATGGCCGGCTCGACGGTACCTTGTCATGCTCATCGCACAGCTCCTATTCATCGAAGTCTTGGCTATCTTACTTTCTTATCCTGTAGCTGTACTCTTTCAGCGGTTAGTGATGCTGATTTCCCGTCGGGACTCTGACGATTTGTTGTACCCTGGTCAGCTTTTTGAGCCGATATCGCTGAATTCAATTTTGATGGCTACGCTCATAATCACTGTTAGCGTTATCATTGTCGGCATTATCACGTTCATTGGTTACGCCTTGAAGCAGAAGACTCAGGCATCGGGAGCGAAGCCTGTACGTGTTTCAATTGACGGGCTCAATAGGCTGCGATGGGGAGACTTGGCCGCCACGCTGCCCGTCGTCTTTCTTGTAATAGCGGTCCAGGCTGGTGCTCAAGCAGGACTTTTTGTCATTCTAGCTATGGTATCTGCCTTGTTTTGGCTATGTAACCGTTTTATTCTGCACATCGTCAGAGCGATAGAGAAAGGTACAACCCGATTGGCTGGTGTCATTCCCGGGATAGCTGTACTGGGCGCATTCTCTGCAGAGCTTCATAATATGACGAAGTCTATCGTCTTGCCGTTGTCCTACGTACTGGGCATTCCAGCTATTGTCCTTTCAGTTTCACACACAGAGGCTGACGCATTGAATCAAGTGGGTGGGGGAATCCAGAACTGGGATTTTCTTGTCATGCTTGGTTTGCCCCTGTTCTTTGTAGGAATATTGTCGATCGCATCATTTCTGATGGCTGTAGATCAGGTCACGATTACAACTGACCGACTTAATAAAGTTGGGTTTCCTGTCTCGGTGATCTATCTTGTCAGATTCGCAGGTCTACCATTTCTGTTTATGTGCGTCAGCCTCGGAATTGCAGCTATATTCGCACTGGTCAGCTCGATCATTCATGTGATAGTTCTTGGTTCGTCGATAAAATTTGCAATCGCCGGGCTGTCAATGATGGTCTCGCTATTATTAGCCGGGGCACTCTATTTATCTTTCATCCTGTTCGGGCTCTTTTACTCCCTTTGGAAGTTCCTTCACCACAAGTACATCGCTGACCACCGATCGAGGAACTAAGTGAAGCATGTTTCTCTTCGGCTGGTCGTCTGCGAGTGGCTAGAGAATGCAACCACTTCTTCAGCCGCTGCATCAGACACTCTCTTCTTCCGATGACCTTGCGTGTTGCCGGGCCGGTTTTGCTGGCTTCGCGATAAAAGTAGTCGCTTGTCCACAGTCCACGGGTTGAGTCCATTCCAGATGGAATGTGCTCGCAGTCGGTGACATAGGCCCCACGCTTATGCGAAACCTGGTGGGTTGCCACGGTTGTCCCCTGGTCAAAGACGGTTAAGACTTGCCCGGTGATGCGTACATCGACAGTGCGGCCAACAAGCTGGTGTGGGACGGAGTAGCGCACGGTTGCAACCGTGATATGGAAATCTGGGGCCACTTTCGCGCGCTTCCACTCGGTGTGTTGCCACGGGGTTGTCGGCAGGTCAGCAAGGAGATGCTGTTCGTGTGTTTCAAAGAGGTCTCTGCGGCTTGACTGCTGACTGCGAAACGGCACGGAGGTGTTGATCGCGTCGACTACGCCCACAATCTTTCCGTTGAGCTCGTCTAAGTCAACACACTGGTGGCCTTCGAGTGCGTGGATGATTTTGTGCGTGACGATTTTTACCGCAGCTTCTACATTCGCTTTGTCCTTCGGCCGACGCGCGCGTGTGGGAAGTGCTGCTGTGTTGTAGTGCTCTAAGAACTGCTGGTAGGTGTCGTTGACGTTCCGGTTCCTATCTGCAGTGCTGATCGCGTTCGACGCCGTCGACGCGTTATCGGGGACAACAACCTGGCAGACCCCGCCGAAGTAGTCAAACGCTTGACGGTGGGCATCAAGCCAGGACTGTTGCCGCTGGTCAACACATGCACAGGCAAACAGCATCCCTGAATACGGCAGCGAGGCGACGAAAATGCTGATTTTTTCACCCTGTGTGCCCGCAGGGTCGTACAGGCGCATCTTGGTCCCTGCCCAATCCACCTGCATCGTATGCCCTGGCGCATGGGTGATCCGGGCGGTAAGCCCGGCCGCATCGACATGGGAGGCAACCAGCTGGCGGAACCGGTCGTAGCTGTAGTGCCGCTGGCCCGGCTGGGCGGGGGTGGTGGTGTAGCGAGCCCACAATACTTGCAGTGTTTGCTTCGTACGCCCTGTGCGGGCTTTGACGACCGCGTCAAAGTCAATCGGGACGAATTCGCCTTGCCCGCTGGTGCGTTTATCAACGAATATCTCGTCCAGCTCGTCATTCGTCAGCGCCGCGACCTGCTGGGCAGTGGTCAGGCCAAGGGTTCGCAGCGCTTGGTTTGCTCGGGAAATCGCGCGGTGCGAGCACCCGAGCTGGTCTTCAATCTGGCGGTAAGAACGCTTCCCTAAAAGCAGCGTCATCACCGCACGGTAATCCGTCATTAGCGGACTCCTTCCAGTACGCGCCGCACCCGAGTGGTGCGGCTACCGGAAGTATCATCCCGAGCGCGCTGAGCTGCTACCGGATACTCACTGAAGCGCTACCGGATAGTCACGACACTGCTACCAAATAGCCGGTCGCAACAGATGCGGGGCAACACTCTTTTCCAACCAACTGCGTCGCAGTATGCGCCTCTACTCTCGGGTGTTTGACAAGGGGCACGAAATCGCAGCCGAAATCACACTGACAGCTGCGGTGCTCCAGGACAACTTGCTTATCTATGGTTACTCACGAGCACTATCACGAAACGCCCGCGCGGCCAGCACGTGTTTGCACGGGCCGCGGCTGTCTTTGTGCTTCGCAAACCAGAAACAGGTGCACGCAAACGCAGAGGCGTCGTCATCGAGCCTCACCGTGTATGTATTGGGTCCGGAGCACACCGCGAATTCGTCGTTGTGCCCGCCGAGAGGGGTAACTGCGTTGCCGGCCAAGAGCTCCTCGGCATGGCTAAGGCGAGTGTTGAGCTTACCTACCACATTCGGGTCAAGCGGCAGCGGGCGGTGAAAATATGCGCCCAGGCTGAGGTCGTAGCCAACCTGACCGGTTGATGCAAGGACTTGGAGTGCGTCTTCAATTCGGTCTGGGGTGAGTCCGGTTTCCGCCGCGAGGTGGGAGATGTCAATGTGGGGATCGAACGCCAGAACCGCGGAAATAAGGTCAGCATCATCGGCTGCGCGTCGGCTGCTCAGGGACATCAGTAATGAGCCCTCACCGGAAAAGCCGCGGGTCTTCATCGGGCTGAGCACGACTGTGAACCGCGCACCGGGCAGCTCAACAACCCATGCGGAAGACCTCGGCTGCGAAGAGCCGTCACGCTCCGTGCTGTATGCCGACAGTTTGGTCACATACGGCAGAATGGGGACGAGTGGTTTCAAACGTTCCGGTCCGGGCAAACACACCGCACCCTTCGACGGCCTCGATGCCAGGCGCAAGCCCCGTAAGGCTGGTGTAGCCCACGGCACGGACTTCGGTGTAGATGTCCCCGGCAGTGAGGCGATGAACTTTGTTGCCTCCGGTCCCGTAAGCTCCTGCTGCAACGTCATGGTGGAGCTCAGACGCTGCGATTCTGCAAGCCCTTTCACCCACCGCAACGGTAGGTTGACCTTTTTCTCCTCCAGGGCGTTGTCCATCGTCGTGACGTGCAGCGCGTCATCGGCAATGGTGAGGTGGAGTGGCGAGCCCGGTGTGACAGTCGCAAGCGCTTCGCGCAGCGGGGTGTTGATGTCCACGTTGGTCACGCCCGACTGGTGGGACTGTGCGTCAAGATCTGTGACATCCAAGCGGGCATAAGCGCTGCAGCAGCCGGAGAAAGATTCGAACCGCAGACCTTCTGGGGTGGAGGTGACCACCGGGTCAAGTGCGGCGACCGCCGCGGTATTCACGGGCGTGTAGAAGCGTTTTGCGGCGTAGTCTGCGACGGTAAGCACCCCGCGGGCGACGATATGCGGGTTTTCCACGAACCCGCTGAAGAAGTGCGGCTCGTCTGCGTGGAAACGCGTGCCGCCACTGGTGGCAAGCTCGAGGCCCTGGTCAGTCATGGCGGATGGGCGGGTGTACGTGTAGTGCATCTATGCCTCCTTGCGCAGCGCCGCCGCTGCCTGCGCTGCCTTTGATTTGCCGCTGAAGGCGTCAAGCCATTCGCACAGCGCAGCGTCGAGTTCTCGCGGGCCGGTGTCGAGTCGCACGTTACGGAAAAGCTCGATGAGCTTGCTGAGGTCGCGTGTCTTATGGTCCAGCTGGGGCAGGAGGTGTGCAAGGACGCCACGGACGTAGGTTGGGTTGAGCGTTGCAGCGTCGGCAAGCGAGGCCGCCCAACGGCCAAGGATGACGTTGTCTATCTGTGCCCATTCGCGCGCAGTGGTGTCCGCCTCGATGGCTTCCGGGAGCCTCGTTGCCACAAGCTCCGCAGCGATTGCGCGCATTTCGGGATCAACATTCGCCATGGCCTTGCCCAGGAACCTGGCGGTGTGCCGAGACCATGTGCCTGGGTGCCAGGTCAGTACGTCAACGATGCCGGGGTCTTGCTTCTCTGGGTGGCTCGACAACCCTCCATCAAGGTCTTCCTCCATGTCGTGGGTGTAGGCATCCACACAGCTCGGGGCGACGATTGCGCGTTCGGCCGGTAAGTGGGTTGCGCTGTACGGGCTGGAAACCAGAAACGGCAGCGCCTCCTCGCGCTTTGCGCTCCGGTCTTTCCACCCTTGTTCGGTGCGTACCCACACGCGGCTTGCGCCGCACTGGGTGCATCGGTCTTCAGGCGGAGTCCACAGGATGCAGTCACAGCCAGCTCGCACTCCCTGCACAGGCACGTAACCGATGTTGTCGTCCTGGTAGTCCACCAACCGCAAGTGAGCGAGGAGCGCATCGTCGTGCCAGATGTCATCGCGGTTTGGGTATGTGGCAAGTCGGCGGGCGAATTCCGTGTTGTCTACGCGACCGAAAGTGTCCGTCGGCGTCGAGAGCAACGTGCGCGTGGGCTGGAGCCCATGCACGATGGCAACGACTCGCAACAGCGATTCCCTACTCAGATCAGTTTTCAGCCTAAACGCGTTGGCTTCTTTCACCTCGGCAGGAGAGCAGCGGCATTGTGCCAACAGCCATCGCGCATCGGTGACAAAAGACGCGGGGCCGTCGTTCGGCAGCACCGGTTTGAGAATCTCCAACGCCCGCGGCCCGGTTTCAGCCAGCCAGGCAAGGAGTAGCGCAAAGCCCACCGCGTCGGGCGTGGCGAGCAACTCGCGGGTGCGAAACAGGGCGTCCTCGTCCGTCCACGGGGTGACAGGCTGTGCCTCAACGCGCTGCGCTAACGATGCGGAAGGCACTTCGGGGGCTGTTGTGCTGCTGAGATCTTGGGGCCCGAACAATTCGAGTGCCATAACTGGGGACAGGGTGTCACGGGCGGCGTCGATAAGCTCGGCCCTGTTCAGCGTGCGAAGGAGTGCGGCGCTGCGGCGTACGACCTCGTCCTTCGCATGGTAGAGGCCGGTTTGCGCAGCGATGGCGATCCCCGCGGCCAGGTCTTCACGCTCGGCCGAGATCTTCTCCAGCATTTTCAGCGCCGTGATGGCAGTCGCCTTTGAACCACTCAGGGCGTGGGCAGCGGCGGCAACAAACCCGTCTGCATCCAACTCCGATAGGTGAGAGAGCTGTTTGACTGCAAACGTAGTTGTAGAGCCCACGCCCGAACCCATCGCAGCGATCAGCAGGTGTTGGCGCTTCGTGGTTTCCTCCTCGCTCGGTGCGAAATCCTCGTAATGCTGGGTAAACCAGCGAACGCGGTGGGCGGGAAACCCTCGGTTCAGTGCTTTGAGCATCTCATCGAGCAACCGGTCGCGGTCCAGCATTCCTTCGCTTACCAGCGCAGCAAGCGATTTTGCCCAGCCGGGCCAGTATTTCTTCTCCATGGTGGTGAAGCTGACTTCCTGGGTGCCGCCGAGGGAAAAGAGGGGCCAAATGAGTGCTTCCCGGAGCTCGGCGTCGTGCCAGAGGAGAAAGTCGCGCTCGAAGCCGGCCTGCCCCATCAACCCAATAAAGTATGGGTCGCC
Source organism: Corynebacterium sp. NML 150383 (assembly GCF_002285085.1). Lineage (NCBI taxonomy): Bacteria > Bacillati > Actinomycetota > Actinomycetes > Mycobacteriales > Corynebacteriaceae > Corynebacterium > Corynebacterium sp. NML 150383. Next base: position 163,438 of record NZ_NSGK01000006.1, read on the forward strand.
GTGCTCGATCGTGTAGCCCTCAAACAGCTCGCGCAGGCGAATCTGGATGAATGTGTCACCTCTGAATTGGTTCCACCCCTCTTGCTCGGGCTGCGTTGGGTTCTCGATGAGATAATTAGGGTCGATCGGAAGGGTGCGAATCGTCTCGTAGGCTTCTTCCAAGGTCATGCCGGGGCACCACCACTTGACGGTCATCCAATGATCTTTGTCGGCTTGCTCTTTGGAGAGTTGCTCAAAGTAGTTCACGTTGCGTCCTTAAGCGGTCGAGGTTGGTGCGGCGGCAGCTTCTTGCCCGGCATCGTGACACAGATTACGTATACCTTCAATGGCTTCGCTATGTCGCACATCCTGGAGCCACAAGAGGCAGCCCACGTTGCTTGATCTCGGCGGAGTCGCCCCATTCGCCGCTGGTAGCCTTGTGCTTCATGGAAATGCTTATCGGTCGCGTAGTGAAATCCCACGGTATTCGGGGTGAGGTTGCCGTGGAGTTATTGACGGAGGAATCCGAAGACCACATTGTTGCCGGGGCAGTGCTCACAGGCCGCCAAGCTGGTAAAGAGCAGCGGCTGACAGTGAAGACGGTGCGTCCACATCAAAAGCGCCTCTTGGTTAGCTTTGAGGAGGTCCCCGACCGCACTGCCGCCGACAGCCTTCGCGGCATGAAGTTTTACGCCGAACCACTCGAGCACGACGCGGAGGAGGACGGCTACTACGACTACGAGCTCATAGGCCTCGAAGTGCGCATGGATAAGGCACGCATTGGCGAGGTCACCGGTGTCATGGACACCCCGAACCGCAAGATCCTCGAAGTGGACTACCAGGGCAGGGAAGTGCTCATTCCCTTCGTCATGGACATCGTCCCGGAGGTGGACCTGGAGCAGGGCTACCTGACTATCACCCCGCCGGAGGGGCTGCTCGATGTTTAGCACACCCCAGCTCCGCCTCGACGTCGTCACCATCTTCCCCGAATACCTGGAACCGCTGCGCCACGCGCTGTTGGGCAAGGCCATCGAGCAAGGAATCCTGCAGGTCGGCGTGCACAATCTGCGCGACTGGGGGCAGGGAAATCACAAGTCCGTGGACGCCCCGCCACTTGGCGGTGGCCCCGGCATGGTGATGAAGCCGGACGTGTGGGGCCCGGCGCTAGACGCGGTCGCCGCGGGCACCTCCAATACGGATGAGCTCACGACCGCGGCGGCGCACAGGAACGATAAGGTGCGCCACGACCAGCGAAACGACGTCGCCCCGCGGCCGTACGACGCGCGCGACGTCCGCGACGGCGAGGACCCGGACGCCCCGCTGCTGCTCGTGCCCACCCCGGCGGGTGCGCCCTTTACACAAGCGGACGCGCAGGCGTGGTCGCGCGAGCGCCACATCGTTGTCGCGTGCGGGCGCTACGAGGGGATAGACCAGCGCGTCTTTGAGGACGCGGCGCAGCGCTACCGCGTGCGAGAGGTGTCCATCGGAGACTACGTGCTCATCGGTGGCGAGGTCGCCACGCTTGTGATCGCGGAAGCGGTCACCCGGCTCATCCCGGGCGTGCTGGGCAACACCCAGAGCCACGAGGACGACAGCTTCTCCGACGGGCTGCTCGAGGCCCCCAGCTATACCAAGCCGCGCAGCTGGCGCGGGATCGATGCCCCAGAGGTGCTCTTTTCCGGCGATCACGGCAAGGTGGAGCGGTGGCGTCGGCAAGCATCGCTCGCCCGCACGCAGGCGATACGCCCGGACCTTGTCGCCCAAGCCCGCGCGCGCGACGAGCTCACCGACGAGGACACCTTTTACCTCGATTCCCGCCCAGTGATCACCGGCCTCGATGTCCTCCTCGACCCCCGCAGCTGGTCCAAGGTGCGAAAGCGTTTGCGCCGCGAGCTCGCCAAAGCCGGTTACCGCATTGACGACGCCACGCTCACCGAGCGCTCGGGCCCCGCCTGCTTCGAGCCGTCGATGCTCGAGCAGGTCTACGAGCAGGAGCACGGGCGCGCGCCCGCAGAGCCGCTGTGCCAGCTCGAGATCACCGGCCGCACCACGCTGAGCAACGCCGAGGCGACCAAGGCTGTGGTAGCCGCGCTGCCGCGGGGTACCCAGTGGGTGGGCACGACGCGGTCGCTAGACTCACACGAATGACATCTCTCGCAGCGACCATCGCGACAGAACTCAACGTACAACCATCCCAGGTCGAGGCGGCGCTGAAGCTGCTCGCCGAGGGCAACACGGTCCCGTTCATTGCCCGCTACCGCAAGGAGGCCACGGGCGGCCTCGACGACGCGCAGCTGCGCCACATCGAGGAGCGCCACACCTACCTCGTGGAGCTCGAGGAGCGCAAGCAGGCGGTCATCGAGGCGATCGAGGAGCAGGGCAAGCTCACCGACGAGCTCAAGCGCGCGATCCTCGACGCCGATACGAAGGCCCGCGTGGAGGACCTCTACCTCCCGTACAAGAAGCGCCGCAAGACCAAGGCGGATATTGCGCGCGAGGCAGGCCTTGAGGAGCTCGAGCAGTTGCTTATCGACGCTCCCACGTCCGACCCCGCAATCCTGGCCGAAAAGTTCCTCTGCGAGGGCTTCGAGGACACCAAGTCGGCGCTCGACGGGGCCCGCGCCATCCTGGTGGACAGGTTTGCTACCGACGCCGACCTGGTCGGCGAGGTCCGCGAGCGCCTCTACACCACAGGCACGATGCGCTCTGGCGTCGTGGAAGGCAAAGAAGCCGAAGGCGCTAAGTTTAAGGACTACTTCGACTTCAACGAGCCGTTCGAATCCCTGCCGTCGCACCGCATCCTGGCGCTGCTGCGCGGCGAGAACGAAGGCGTGCTCACACTGGATCTGGATGCGGGCGACGAGTCCGTCTACGAGGGCATGATCGCCGAGCGCTTCGACCTGCCGGTGAAAGACAGCGAGTGGCTGGCCAAGGCAGTGAAGTGGGGGTGGCGCACGAAACTGCAGGTCTCCGCAAACCTGGATACCCGCGTGCGTTTGAAGGAGAAAGCGGAAGAGGGTGCCCTCGAGATCTTCAAGACGAACCTGCGCGACGTGCTGCTGGCCGCCCCGGCGGGCCAGCGGTCCACCCTCGCCCTGGACCCGGGGTATCGCAACGGCGTGAAGTGCGCGGTCATCGACGGCACCGGCAAGGTCCTCGACACGACGATCGTCTACCCGCACCAGCCGCAGAACCAGTGGCAGCAGGCGGTGCAGACCCTGTCCACGCTGTGTGCGCAACACGGTGTGGAGCTCATCGCGGTGGGCAACGGTACCGCGAGCCGCGAGTCCGAAAAGCTCGCCGGCGAGGTCGCGGATCTTATCGCCCAGGCAGGCGGGCAGCGCCCGACCCCGGTCGTGGTCTCCGAGTCCGGCGCGTCCGTCTACTCTGCGAGCCCGATTGCGGCCGAGGAGTTCCCGGACACGGACGTTTCCCTGCGCTCTGCCGTCTCCATCGCGCGGCGCCTGCAGGACCCGCTCGCGGAGCTGGTGAAGGTCGACCCGAAGTCCATCGGCGTGGGCCAGTACCAGCACGACGTGAACCAGGCTGCGCTCGCCCGCACGCTGGACGCGGTGGTCGAGGACGCGGTGAACTCGGTCGGCGTGGATCTCAACACGGCATCCGCACCGCTGCTCGAGCGCGTGGCGGGGGTGAGCGCCACCATTGCGAAGAACATCGTGGCCTACCGCGACGAGCACGGCTCCTTCACCTCGCGCAAGGAGCTCGGCAAGGTGCCGCGCCTGGGCCCGAAGGCGTTCGAGCAGTCCGCTGGCTTTTTGCGCGTGCAGGGCGCCGCGAACCCCCTCGACGCGTCGGCGGTGCACCCCGAGGCGTACCCGGTGGTCGAGCGGATTGCCGCGGCGACTGGGCTGGACACCAAGGGGCTCATCGGCAACAGTGCCGTGCTGACCAAGCTCAAGCCCGCCGACTTCGCCGACGAGACCTTCGGCGTGCCCACCGTGACCGACATCATCGCCGAGCTGGATAAGCCGGGCCGCGACCCGCGCCCGGAGTTCAAGACGGCCACGTTTAAGGAAGGCGTGAACAAGGTCAGCGACTTGACCCCGGGCATGATCCTCGAGGGCACCGTGACCAACGTCGCCGCGTTTGGCGCGTTCGTTGACGTCGGGGTGCACCAGGACGGCCTGGTCCACGTCTCCGCGATGAGCAAGCAGTTCGTCTCGGACCCGCACGACGTGGTGCGCTCCGGCGAGGTGGTCAAGGTGAAGGTCATGGAGGTCGACGTTGAGCGTCAGCGCATCGGCCTGAGCTTGAGGCTTGACGACGAACCCGGGCAGGACCCCAAGCGCGGCGGCGGCAAGCCCGCCGGAAAGCCCGGCGGCAAGCAGCAGCGGGGCGGGAAGCAGCGTCGCGGTGGGAGGGGGCGCGGTGGCGTCGATAAGCGGGCCCAAGGCGGGTCGATGGCGGACGCGCTGAAGCGAGCGGGATTTGGTAAATGACCCGGGCTTATGTAAGCTTTCTCGAGTTGTTGTAGGCGACATGAACCAGCCGAGCGCCCGTTTGGGAGAAGCCGCTAGGGTCCTCTGTCCTTAAACGTAAAGGATTGCTTCATATGAGCAACGGCATTATTGATCTTGTAGACGCAGGTCAGCTGCGCGATGACATCCCGGACTTCCGCGCCGGCGACACGCTTGACGTGCACGTGAAGGTGATCGAGGGTTCGGTGACCCGTACCCAGGTCTTCACTGGCTTCGTTGTGCGTCGCCAGGGTGGCGGCATCCGCGAGACCTTCACCGTGCGTAAGGTCTCCTTCGGTATCGGCGTTGAGCGTACCTTCCCGGTGCACTCCCCGAACATCGAGAAGATCGAGGTTGTTCGCAAGGGTGACGTCCGTCGCGCGAAGCTGTACTACATGCGCGATCTGCGCGGTAAGGCAGCCCGCATTAAGGAGCGTCGCTAGTCTGCGGCACCGGCGCCCCGCTCACTGACTCGATTCGGTGGGCGGGGCGTTTTTGTATGTCCGGGGGACCGGCGCTGCTAGAGTATGCGAGGTGACGAACGTGAATGGACCAGTAAGCGGCTCAAACCCAGGCAGGGGAGAGTCGGAGTACCCGCGTGACACGACGGTGCCCTCTGTACCGGCCGGTTCCGGCGCGCGCGCCGGGGCGGAAGACCGTGTCGCTCAGGGGAAGGCGGGCAAGCCGGGGAAGTCTGGCTCGTCGGAATCCTCGGAATCTTCGGAGTCCAAGGAGATGCCGTGGTACGTGGAAATCCCCATGGTCATCGTGCTGACGCTCGTGTTCATCTTCCTCATCCAGACCTTCATCGGGCGCCTGTACGTGATCCCGTCCGGGTCGATGGAGCCCACCCTGCACGGCGAGAACGGGTCGGGGGACCGCATCTTCGTGGAGAAGCTCACCTACGCCTTTGATGACCCGGAGCCCGGCGACGTGATCGTCTTCAAGGGCACGGACTCGTGGAACACCGGGTTTGAGACCAACCGCTCCGACAACCCGGTGATCCGCGGCGTGCAGGAAGTTGGCTCGTGGGTGGGCCTCGTGCCTAAGGACGAGAACACTCTGGTCAAGCGAATCATCGCCGAGGGCGGGCAGACCGTGTCCTGCCAGGAGGGCGACCCGGCCGTCATGGTGGATGGCCAGCCGATTCAGCAGGACTACATTATGACACCCTCGTACTACCCGGTGGACCCGTCGACCGGCTCCGACGCGTGCGGGGGACAGTACTTTGGCCCGCTCGAAGTGCCGGAAGACCACTACTTCATGATGGGCGACAACCGCACGAACTCCTCCGACTCCCGCTACCACATGGGCGACGGCGAAGAGGGGACGATTCCGCGTGAGAACATCCGCGGCAAGGTCCTCGGCATCGTCTTCCCGCTGAACCGTTTCGGCGGCGTGGAGAGCCCGGACATCCAGCAGTAGGCTGGTCCGCTGTCGATGGCTCGTGTCCGCAGGCTCAAACAGCTGCGCACCTACGAGGTAGCGCTGGACAACGCCGGGCTCGGCCCGGTAGCCGGCGTGGACGAAGCAGGGCGGGGTGCCTGCTTTGGCCCGATTACGATCGCCGCGTGCGTGCTCCCGACGCGCCCGGTAAAGGAGCTCGAGGGCCTGACCGACTCGAAGCAGCTCACGGCGCGCCGCCGCGAGTTGCTCTTCGACCCCATTCGAGAGTGCAGCTTGGCGTACGGGATCGTGCATATCTCGGCTAAGGAGATTGACCACCGCGGCATCCAGGCCGCCAACCTGGACGGCGCGCGCCGCGCCGTAGCCCAACTAGAGATCCAGCCTGGCTACGTGCTCATGGACGGCTTCCGCGTGCCCGGTATGCCGGCCGCGCAACTTCCCGTGATCGGAGGGGACGCCGCGGCGCGGTGCATTGCGGCGGCGAGCATCCTGGCCAAGGTGAGTCGCGATCGGCTCATTACGCAAATGGCGCAGCAGTACCCCGGCTACGGGCTGGAGGGACACAAGGGCTACGGCACGAAGGCGCACATGGATGCGGTGCGCCGCCACGGCGCGACCCCGGAACACCGCTATAGTTATGCAAACGTCAAGCAGGCGATCGAGTGTTACGAAAAAGGGGTGCTTGCATGAGCGCTGAGGAACTGGACAACTACGAGTCTGAGGTGGAGCTGTCGCTGTACCGGGAGTACCGCGACGTAGCCAGCCAGTTCTCCTACGTGGTGGAAACGGACCGCCGTTTCTACCTGGCCAACGCGGTCGAGCTGATCCCACACACCGAGGGCAAAGACGTGTACTACGAGGTCCGCATGTCCGACTGCTGGGTGTGGGACATGTACCGTGCCGTGCGTTTCGTGCGCTACGTCCGCGTCATCACCTACAAGGACGTCAACATTGAGGAGCTGGACAAGCCCGACCTGACCTTCCCAGACCGCTAAACACCACCGTTGCTCGCTTCCCTCATCGGGGCGCGACGACCGCGAAGCAACACCTGTGGCGCAGTATCCTGCGCCACTTTTTTCGTTTGTGATGGAACCGCGGCCCCTTTTCCGGAGTCTAACTAAGTACGGGGTTTTACACCCGCACTGAAAGCAACGAACGTTCAGACACAGTAAGACACGGACTCTCAGGAGGGGCCATGCACCATCACACATCACACCACGACCCGCACCAGCGATCCGGGCCGCCGATCGGCCTGAATGACCAGTACGAGCTGGGATATGCGGGGGAGGCGGGCGCGATCGCGTGGTACGAGGAGCTGGGCTACCAGCTGCTCGCGCACCGCGCCCGCGTGAAGGCAGGTGAGATTGACGCGGTGCTTCGCGCGCAGGACGGGACCATCGTGTTCCTTGAGGTCAAAACGCGCCGCGGCACAGCGTTCGGCGCGGCGGAGTCGGTCACACCCCGCAAGCTCGCCACGATGCGGGGCTGCGCCGGGCAGTGGCTGAGCCAGCACCACCTGCCCGAGGCACGGTGGGCGCGCTTCGACGTGGTTGAGGCGGTCTTTGACGGCACCCAGCTGCACTTCCACCGCTTCGAGGGGGTCGAAGATGGCGCTTGCTAGCACCCAAACCGCGACGGTTGAGGGCGTCGTCGCCCACCCTGTCACCGTGGAGGCCAACGTCGGCCCCGGTCTACCCGGCGTCCACATGGTCGGACTTGGCGACGCCGCCGTGAAAGAATCCCGCGAGCGCATCCGCACCGCTGTAGCCAACGCCTCGCTGCCGTGGCCGCGCACCAAGATCATGGTCTCGCTCTCGCCCGCGCACCTGCCCAAAGCCGGATCGCATTTCGACCTGCCCGTCGCCCTGGCGGTACTGGGCAGTATGGACCCGCGCACCCAGCGCACCATCGGACGCACCCTCTTCCTCGGTGAGCTCGCCCTCGACGGCACCTTGCGCCGGGTCGAAGCGATCCTGCCGATGCTCCTGCAAGCACGCAGCCGCACCGACATCGACACGATCGTCGTCCCCACGGCCAACGCCGATGAGGCGGCACTCATCGCCGATCCCCGCACGTTCACCGCCGATTCGCTCACGCACGTGTGGAGCTGGCTTCTCGACGCCACGCCGCTCCACCCCGTTGCCCCCGGCACCTCAGCGCGCTCGGGGAGCGGGGCGGCTGCGCTCGACTTCGCGGACATCGCCGGCCAGGTCCTTGAGCGGCGGGCGATGGAAGTCGCCGCCGCCGGTGGCCACCACCTGATGATGGTGGGCCCGCCCGGGTCCGGGAAGTCGATGCTGGCGGAGCGGCTGCCGTCGATTATGCCCCCGCTCACCGACGCCGAACGGATCGAATGCACGGCGCTGCACCAGGCCGCGGGTATCGCCAAAGGCGCGCTTGTGCAGGAGCGGCCGTTTATCGCGCCGCACCCGTCGTTGACCAAGGCGGCGTTGCTGGGCGGCGGGGCGCACATCCCGCTGCCGGGAGCGGTGAGCCAGGCTCACCGCGGCGTGCTTTTCCTCGACGAAGCCTCCGAGATCCCCGCCCGCGTTCTGGACGCGCTGCGCATTCCGCTGGAGCAGCGGGAGGTGCAGCTCCAGCGCGGGCGCCGGACCGTGCGGTACCCGGCCGCTTTCCAGCTGATCCTGGCTGCGAACCCGTGCCCCTGCGGCGGGGAGGCAACGCAGTGCCGCTGCACACCGGGGGAGCGGGCGCGGCACCTCGCCAACATCTCCGGCCCGCTGCGCGACAGGCTGGACCTGTACGTGCGCACGACAGCGCAATCGGCGGTGCTCAGCCCGGAGGACGCCGAGCCGTCCGCCGTTATCGCCGACCGCGTCGCCGCGGCGCGGGAACGCGCAGCCAGCCGCTGGGCTCAGGCTGGGGTCGGTGGGGAGGAGGCCGCGACCAATGGCGCGGTGGCGTCGACACTGATCCGGAGGCACTACCCGGCCGATGAGACCGGCATGATCTTCCTCTCCAACAAACTCGGGCACGGCGAGCTGACGCAGCGTGGCGTGGACAAGGTGCTCAAGCTGGCGTGGACGCTCGCCGACCTCGAGGCTGCCGACACCCCTGACATCGACCACGTCGCGCGGGCGGCGGAGATGCACGCGCCCGCGCCAGAGGAGGAGGCAGCATGACACCCAGCAACCTTGAGTCCTGGGCCTACCTCTCCCGAGTAATTGAGGGCCCCTCCCGCCACCTCCAGGAGATGCTGCGCGCCGGCCGCGATGCCGACGAGATCGCCCGCGGCATCCGCACCCGGGCGAGCTGGCTCGGCCCACTGGCTGGCACGACGGAGCGCCGGTACGACTGGGACCGCCCGGTCGCGGACCTGGAGACAGCGCACGAGCACGGCTACCGCTTGCTCACCCCGGAACACGCGGGGTGGCCGAGCGAGCGCATCGAGGAGTCCTTTGTCGCGGGGGCATTGCACAGCCGGGAAAACATGGACTTCGCCATCGCAGACGGGTCGGCCCCGCACGCTCTGTGGGTGCGCGGTGCGACCGACCTGGCGGCGCTGGTCGCGCAGTCGGTGGCCTTTGTGGGCACGCGAGCGTCGAGTAGCTATGGGCATCAAGCCACGCAAGACCTCGTGGGCTCGGTGGCCAAGCAGCGCTACACCGTTGTCTCTGGCGGGGCGATCGGCATCGACACGGTGGCGCACGAGACCGCGCTCGCGGCGGGCGCGCCGACCATCGCGGTGGCTGCCTGCGGGCCCGGGGTGGTGTACCCGAAGCGCAACGAAAAGCTCTTCCGGCGCATCGTCGCCGCGGGAGGCGCGCTGGTGACGGAATACCCGCCGGGCGTGACGCCGGATCGGCACCGCTTTCTCACGCGCAACCGGCTCGTCGCCGGACTGACGCAGGGCAGCGTGGTGGTCGAGGCGGCGTTTCGCTCCGGCGCGCTGAACACGCTGAAGTGGGCGCGCTACTACAACCGGCAGGCAATGGCGGTGCCGGGGTCAATACTCGGGCCCAACTCGCTCGGCACTAACCTGGCCATCCGCGCCGGGAACGCCACGATGGTGCTCAGCGGAGACCAGATCCACGAGCAGTGCGGTCACATTGGCCAGATTGACGCGGAGGGGCAGCTGGAGATGCAGTTTCAGGCAGACCCGATCCAGCAGCTCAGCCACAACGAACTCCGCGTGTTTGATGCCACCCCGCCCGCCGCCTCAGCGGGGCGCGACGCCGAGCGTATCGCCGCCGACGCCGGGTTGAGCACGGGTCTCACCGTCCACCTCCTCATGGAACTCGAGCGACGCGGCCTGGTCCAGCGTGAGCGCAGGCAGTGGTCCCGCGCGGTGCGCAGCAAGGAGAGTGCGTAAACTCCTGGGGCATGAGTGACTTCAGTGCCGAGTCGCAATTCCTTGCCGCCGTCGCGGACTTTGCCGACTACGCCCGCGACGTGCGCAACCGCTCCAGCAACACCGTGAAGGCCTACGAGGCGGACCTGCGCAGCCTGTCCAGCTACGTCACCACCTTGGACGAATTCACACTGGACACGTTGCGCACCTGGCTTGCCGACGCCTCCCGCGCCGGCAAAGCACGCTCCACTCTCGCCCGACGCACCGCCACCGCCCGCAGCTTCTCCACGTGGGCGACCAAACAGGGGTTGCTTCCCCGCGACGTCGCGGCACGCCTGGTCACCTCCCAATCCCAGCGGCCCCTGCCCACAGTGGTGAGCGCCACGCGCGCTGGGGACCTTGTCGAGGCCGACACAACCGACGACGCGCACCCCGCCGAGGCGCTCCGTGACCACGCCATGCTCGAATTGCTCTACGCCACCGGCATCCGCGTCGGCGAACTCACCGGCTTGAACACTGGGGACGTCGACTTCGCCCGGCAGACGGCAAAGGTTACCGGTAAGGGCAACAAGCAGCGCACCGTGCCCTTTGGTGAGCGGGCCAGCCTGGCCGTGCAGGACTGGCTCGAGCAGGGCCGCGAAGAGCTCGCCGCCGACACCGACGCGCTCTTCGTGGGAAGCCGCGGCGGGCGGATTGACCAGCGTCAGGTCCGGCGCATCGTCGAGCGGGCTGCCGAGCGCGCCGGGATCGCGGACGTCTCACCCCACACGCTTCGCCACACCGCGGCCACCCACATCCTGGAGGGCGGCGCGGACCTGCGTGTGGTGCAGGAGATGTTGGGGCACTCTAGCCTGCAGACCACGCAGATCTACACCCACGTCTCCGCCCAACGGCTGCGCAAGGTCTACGAGCAGGCGCATCCACGGGCGTAGGGGGTTGGTTTAGGGGACGGGTTTGAGCCGGATCAACGGGGCCGAGAGGAGCGAAAGCGGGTCGATGTAGCGCTCCTTACCCACGATCGCGCCCCAATGCAGGCCGTCGTGCCGGTTGGGCGCGTTGGCGGGGGAGTAGGCGAGCGCGCCGATGATGTCGCCCTCGCCGACGGGGTCCCCCTTGCGTAGCTCGGTGCGTACGGGTTGGTAGGTTGTGCGGATTCCATCCGCGTGGGCGATGGAGACGACAGGTGTGCCGGCAATCGTGCCCACGTAGTGGACGGTGCCGTCGCTGGCGGCAAGGACGGGGTCGCCGGGGCGGGCGGCAAGGTCGACGCCGCGGTGGCCGGGTTGCCAGTTCTTCTCCGGGATGTCCGCGGGGCGGGTCACACGGGAAGCGTGCGCGGTGCCGGTGGTGGGGTCCACCCACGCGAGGGCCGGCGGGCAGGAGATGAGGAGCGTGATGGTAGCGAGGATGAGGGCGGTGAGGGGTGGGCGCGGCGTCGTGAAGCGATACATGCCTCAGTTACACCACAACAAACGGTGCAAAGAAACCCTAAACGAAAAATCTGTGGATAGGTGCTGGGGGTTATCCACAACCGCGCAGCGCAATTATGATTTTGGGCCTGAGGTGCGTATACTCACTCGGGCAGTCCGCGCCTTGCGTGAGGCTGACTCCGCGCGCCGACAAACGCCAGCCGAGCAACGGTCCCTTGAAAGGGCGCGAGGCGGGCACGGTGCCAGGGTGTGGGATAAAAACCCGCACGTTTGACCAGTATTAACCGAACTATTTTCTCCAAAGGAGACATTCCCATGGCAGTCGTAACCATGCGCGAACTCCTCGACGCAGGTGTGCACTTTGGCCACCAGACGCGTCGTTGGAACCCGAAGATGCGTCGCTTCATCTTCACCGATCGCAACGGCATCTACGTTATCGACCTGCAGCAGACGCTGACCTACATCGACGAGGCATACGAGTTTGTCAAGGAGACCGTTGCGCACGGCGGCACCCTCCTGTTCGTCGGTACCAAGAAGCAGGCACAGGAGCCGATCCAGGAAGAGGCAGAGCGCGTCGGCATGCCGTACGTGACCCACCGCTGGCTCGGTGGCATGCTCACCAACTTCCAGACCGTGTCCAAGCGAATCGCCCGCATGAAGGAACTGCAGGCGATGGACGCAGCCGAGGACGGCTACGCCGGCCGCGGTAAGAAGGAAATCCTCATGCTCACCCGCGAGCGCACCAAGCTTGAGCGCGTCCTCGGCGGCATCTCTGAGATGACCAAGACGCCGTCCGCGCTGTGGATTGTGGATACCAACAAGGAGCACATCGCCGTCAACGAGGCGCAGAAACTGCGCATCCCCGTTGTCGCTGTGCTGGACACCAACTGTGATCCGGACCTGGTTGACTTCCCGATCCCGGGCAACGACGACGCCATCGGCGCCGTGAAGCTGCTCACCCACATCGTGGGCGAGGCAGTCGTGGCCGGTAAGCAGCAGCGCGAGGAGCGCCAGCTGGCAGCCGCCCGCGACGCAGCAGGCGACAATGACGCCAAGCTGCAGGCCGAGGCATCCGAGGCTGCTGCGAACGCAGCGTCCTCCGACGATGTCTCCGCTGCCGACGCGGCCAAGGCCGCCGCTGCCGCCGAGGCAGCAACGCCGCAGGAGGTCGCACCGGTTGAGCAGCCGCACGCAGTGCGCGCCGCTGAGCAGGCAGCCGAGGCTGAGAAGGCCGAGAAGGCTGAGCAGGAGGAGAACTCCGAGAAGGAGTCCTAAGCCGAATCGGCAACCCCCTGACACATGCACCCCGCGTCTTCGGTTCACGTCCGCCCCACTTCACTGGGCCGGGACGCGAGCGAAGCGCGGGGTGTAGTGCATCCAAGGGCTGCTAGCATTTCCTAGCGTGCCGACTCACGCAAAGTCGGCTACCCTTTACACGATTACTTATCACAGCCAATTTTGGTTGCTTGTGGGCGCGTGGGCGCCGATAAGCTGCCCAAAATTGCACAAACCTTACGAGGAGGATCGCCCCAACATGGCGAACTACACTGCAGCAGACGTGAAGAAGCTCCGCGAGATCACCGGCTCCGGCATGATGGACTGCAAGAAGGCACTCCAGGAGACCGACGGCGACTTTGAGAAGGCCGTTGAGAACCTGCGCATTAAGGGCGCAAAGGACGTGGGCAAGCGCGCTGAGCGCAACGCCCTCGAGGGCCTCGTTGCAGTTTCCGGCAACACCATCGTGGAGATTAACGCAGAGACCGACTTCGTGGCCAAGAACCAGGAGTTCAAGGACCTCGCCGCTAAGATCGCCGACGCCGCTGCCGCTGTGAAGGCGAACTCCCAGGAGGAGCTGGCAAACGCTGACGTCGACGGCCAGACCGCGCACGAGGCGCTGCAGGTCCTGTCCGCAAAAATCGGAGAGAAGCTCGAGCTGCGCCGCGCCGCAACCGTCGAGGGCGACAACGTTGCGAAGTACCTGCACCAGCGCTCCGCGGACCTGCCGCCGGCCGTGGGCGTGCTCGTTGCCTACACCGGTGACAACGAGGAGGCCGCTCACCAGGTCGCTCTGCAGATCGCCGCGATGAAGGCTCGCTTCCTCAAGCAGGAGGACATCCCGGCCGAGGTCGTGGAGAAGGAGCGCGCGGTGCAGGAGGAGATCACCCGCAACGAGGGCAAGCCCGAGGCTGCCATCGAGAAGATCGTCCAGGGCCGCATGGGCGGCTTCTACAAGGACGTCGTGCTGCTGGACCAGCCGTCCCTCGCAGACTCCAAGAAGACCGTGAAGCAGTTCACGGAGGAGAGCGGCATCGAGATCACCGACTTCGTGCGCTTCGAGGTCGGCCAGGCGTAAGCAATCTGCTTATCGACGATGCCGTGAGCCCCGTCGAGCCTATTCCGCTCTAGCGCCCTGCCCCCGGGAAACCGGGGCGGGGCGCTTTCGCGTTCTTTGCAGTGCATTTACCTGGTTGCGGGGGAACTGGTTAGAATCGGGTGCGAATACGCAAGCTTTCGATTCACCACCCGGCATTTGTGCATAAGGAGTGTCACACCGTGACTGATTTCGCCCTCAACCGCAACGGATTCAAACGCGTCATGCTCAAGCTTGGTGGTGAGATGTTCGGCGGCGGCAAGGTCGGCATCGACCCGGACGTGGTGGACAGCGTCGCCTCCCAGATCGCTGAGGTGGCCAAGGCGGGTACCGAGGTCGCCGTGGTCATTGGCGGCGGCAACTTCTTCCGCGGAGCGGAGCTGCAGAAGCGCGGCCTGGACCGTGCGCGTTCTGACTACATGGGCATGCTCGGCACCGTCATGAACTGCCTGGCCCTGCAGGACTTCTTGCAGCAGAAGGGCGTGGACTGCCGCGTGCAGACCTCCATCAACATGGCGCAGATCGCTGAGCCGTACCTGCCGCTGCGCGCCGCCCGCCACCTGGAGAAGGGCCGCGTGGTCATCTTTGGCGCCGGCATGGGCATGCCGTACTTCTCCACCGACACCACCGCTGCGCAGCGCGCGCTGGAGATCGGGTGTGAGGTCCTGCTGATGGCCAAGGGTGTCGACGGCGTCTACGACGATGACCCGCGCACCAACCCGGACGCCAACCTGCTCACTGAGATCTCGCCGCGCGAGGTGCTTGAGCAGGGCCTCAAGGTGGCGGATGCCACCGCGTTCTCCCTCTGCATGGACAACAACATGCCGATCCTGGTGTTTAACCTGCTCAAGGAGGGCAACATCGCCCGCGCCGTTGCCGGTGAGCAGATTGGGACCTTGGTGGCCTAGGCGTCTTCTCGGTTTGGGAGTGTGCCCCGGCGGTGTTGACCGCCGGGGCTTCCTTGTTACCAAGGCGTGTGACAGATTTCCGCAGAAACGATTTACCCAGACCGTCCCACCTGGGGAATTGTCGGCCAGGGCTCGGCGGCCGGGGAAATTTTACGCACTCTCGTCATGTGCGCGCCGCCCCAGGATCACCACTTACCCCTCGCGCCCCAGGAGCCCGTCCACCTGCCAGGCGAGGTTGAGCAGCTCCGTCGCGTTGACGGCGGGGCGCGCCGCGCTCCCGAGTACACCCAGGTGGATGCCTCCGATCGCGATCGCGGCGCTGCCGGTGACGTTGAACACCGAGCACCACGGCGACCAGACCGTCTGCTGGTAGAAGCTCTCCTCGGGAGACAAGGACGGGAAGTACCCCAATCGCGGCGGGTCGAAGGCCAGGGTGGGAGAGAGGACTACGTCGACGTCCCACTGCTGGGCAAGCAGATGCGGGAGCACGTCCAGGTGCTCGCGGACGCCGCGCATCTGGGCGCGGGTGACGCGCGCCCCCTCCTGTGTGAGCCACTGGAGGTACTCGCTGTCCAGCGGGTCAACGCTGGTGAAGGAGCGCTTAATGCGGCGGGAGAAGTGCGCGAAGGTGTCGCCCGCCTGGGCGTAGGCGCGCAACGGGACGACGTCGTGGTGGAGGGAGAGCGCCCCCGCCAGCTGGTCCACCGCGTCCGCGCGGGTGGGTGAGAGATGGGAGGGGGCGAGGAGGGCGTCGAGAAGCACCCCGACCCGCAAGCGTCGCGGATGCGTGGGGCGCATGCCGTAGATGGTGCATTGGTCGGCGACGGTGTGGGTAAGGAAGCCGTGCGCCGCGACGCGGGGCGAGGCGGGCTTGAAGCCGACGATGTCGCACGCCGCGGCGGGCACACGCAGCGAACCGCCCGCGTCCGTTCCGTGCGCCGCGCGGACTTGGCCCTCCGCCACCGCAACCGCGGCACCGGTGGAGGAGCCGCCAGGGGTGCGGCCGGGGAACGCTGGGGACTCGAGCACCGGGACGCCGGGGCGCTCGGCGTAACAGGTGGCGCCCAGCTCGGAGGTGAGTGTTTTGCCGGGGATGGTCGCGCCGGCGTCGAGAAGCATGGGCACGATGGCGTCCGTGCGGCGCGCCACGTAGCTGCGGGCGGGGTTGCCGTTGGTGGTGGGCCAGCCGGCGACGTCAACGGAGTCCTTTACCGGGATGTCCCAGCCCGCGAGTCTGGTGCGGGACGGAGCGGCAGCGGCGTCGACGGGCGGGGGCGCCAGGGGAGCGCGGAAGGAGAACGCCGATTGCTGCATGGCAACAGTGTAGGCGGGGCGAGCGCTGGTAGATTAGTGGGGAACGTTAACGAGCAAAAGGTAGGTAAACCATGATTGATGATGTCCTGTTGGACGCAGAAGAGCGCATGACTTCCTCGGTGGAGCACACCCGCGAGGAGCTGGTCACCATCCGTACCGGCCGCGCCAACCCCGCAATGTTCAACGGCGTCATGGCGGAGTTCTACGGTGCGCCGACCCCGATCAACCAGATGGCCACCATCTCCGTGCCGGAGCCGCGCATGCTGCTGATCAAGCCCTATGACATGTCCACCCTCCAGGAGATTGAGAACGCGATCCGCAACTCCGACCTGGGTGTAAACCCGACCGATGACGGCCAGGTCATCCGCGTCACGGTGCCGCAGCTCACCGAGGAGCGCCGCAAGGACTTGGTCAAGCACGCGAAGCAGAAGGGCGAGGAAGGCAAGATTGCCATCCGCAACGTCCGCCGCCAGGGCATGGACCAGCTGAAGAAGATCCAGAAGGACGGCGACGCCGGCGAGGACGAGGTCAAGACCGCCGAGCAGTCCCTGGACAAGACCACACAGGGCTACGTCGCGCAGATTGACGAGCTAGTGCAGCGCAAGGAAGACGAGCTGATGGAGGTCTAACCTCCCGCACAGTCGCGCAACTATCCGCCAACTGAGGCCCGCCGTGGACATCGCGCCGTGGTGCCGGCCGAGACCGAAGCGAGGAGCCAGTGCAACCACACCGCAACGAGCAGAGCGATCTTGACAACCGGAGGGTTGCGGAGAGGTCCAGGTGGCCGTCGTTAAGGCTCAAGGCGCCCACGCCGAAGAACAATGCGGGGCGCGACCTGACCGCTGCGATCACGACGGCGGTGGTGCTCGGCTCGCTGGTAATCGGTGCGCTGTTGGTGGGCCCGTTGGCCTGGTACCCGCTTGTTGCCGTGGCGGTGGCGCTGGCCATGTGGGAAGTGCTCACGCGCCTGCGCGAAGCCGGGTACCAGCAGCCGCGCACGCTCCTGGTCATCCTGGGGCAGATCATGCTGTGGGCCTCTGCCACGTACGAGACGGCCGGCCTGGTCACGGGGTTCGCGTTCACGGTCCTCTTCCTCATGTTCTACCGGCTGTTCCCCAACGGCCGCCACGCCAAGCCCGAGAACTACCTGCGCGATACCGGTGTGGGCATCTTCGTCCTCGTATGGATCCCGCTCTTCGGGAGTTTCGCCGCGATGATCTCGCTTATCGACGAAGGCGCCCTCCCCGCCAGCCGCTTCATCGCCGCATTCATGCTCTGCGTCGTGGCCAACGACGTCGGCGGCTACGCCGCGGGCGTCATGTTCGGCTCGCACCCGATGGCGCCCGCGATCAGCCCGAACAAGTCGTGGGAGGGCTTCGCCGGCTCCGTGGTGTTTGGCGTGATCACCGGCATGGCGGTGGTGCACTTCCTCATCCAGGGGCCCTGGTGGATGGGCGTGGTGTGGGGCGTTGCGCTCGTCCTCTGCGCCACCATGGGCGACCTCGTGGAGAGCCAGTTCAAGCGCGAGCTGGGAATCAAGGACATGTCGAACTTGCTTCCTGGACACGGCGGGCTGATGGACCGCCTGGACGGCATGCTGCCGGCTGCCAGCGCGACCTACATGCTGCTCAACGCCGCGGCGATCATGAACCCCCTGTAGCAGCCCTGGCAGCGAACGGGCCGCGGAGATTAGTCAAGACGCGGGTTACGTGCCAAAATAGGGCACACTATGAGCGACGTACCCAAGATCCAACTCCTTTCCCCGAAGCGCGGCATGCCGCCGAAGCACTTTGCGGACCTGACCAAAGAGGAACGCGTCGAGGCCCTCAAGGAGCTCGGGCTGCCGAAGTTCCGCGCGGACCAGATCGCGCGCCACTACTACGGCAAGTTTGAGGCGGACCCGCTGACCATGACGGACCTCCCCGAGGCTCAGCGCCAGCTGGTCAAGGACGCGCTGTTCCCAACCCTGCTCAACCCCGTGCGCACCGTGGAAACCGACGAGGGCGACACCACCAAGACCTTGTGGCGCCTGCACGACGGGATCCTGCTGGAGTCTGTGCTCATGCGCTACCCGGACCGCGCGACGCTGTGCATTTCCTCCCAGGCGGGCTGCGGCATGGCGTGTCCGTTCTGCGCCACCGGCCAGGGCGGTCTGGACCGCAACCTGTCCACCGCGGAGATTGTCGACCAGGTCCGCGCCGCCGCCGCGATGATGGCGGCGGAGGGCTCGCGCCTGTCCAACATCGTCTTCATGGGCATGGGCGAGCCGCTGGCCAACTACAACCGCCTGCTCTCCGCAGTCCGCCAGATAACCCAGCCCAGCCCGGATGGGTTTGGCATCTCGCAGCGCAACATCACCATCTCCACCGTCGGGCTCGCGCCGCAGATCCGTCGTCTTGCCGACGAGGGCCTCTCCGTCACTCTCGCCGTGTCGCTGCACACGCCTGACGACGAGCTGCGTGACACCCTCGTGCCCATCAACAATCGCTTCGCCGTCTCGGAGGTGCTCGACGCCGCGTCTTACTACGCGGATCAGACCGGTCGCCGCGTCTCCATCGAGTACGCGCTGATCCGGGACATCAACGACCAGGACTTCCGCGCGGACATGTTGGGCAAGAAGCTACACAACGCGCTCGGGTCCCGCGTCCACGTGAACCTGATCCCGTTGAACCCGACGCCGGGTTCCAAGTGGGACGCGTCCCCGCGCGACCGGCAGGACGAGTTTGTCCGCCGAGTGATCGCCCAGGGCGTTACCTGTACCGTGCGCGACACGAAGGGCCAGGAAATCGCCGCAGCCTGCGGCCAGCTCGCTGCCGACGAGCAGGCGGGGTAGGCCGGGTCCGCACGTGTGTCCCCGGCGCCGCGGACTGTTCTCGTCATGTGGGCGGCGAATGCGCTAGGAGACTGACCGCCCGCAATCCAAGCATAAAAAGGGCCGATCCCGTCTCCCGGGATCGGCCCTTTGCCTTGCTGCGGCTACTGCGCGGCGTGCTTGCCGCGCGGGGTGACCTCGACGACCTCGACGTCGTGGTCCGCGCGGTTCACGTGGACGGCGCCGTCCTTGTGCACGGCGGCGGAGCCGGCCGTGGTGGCGTGGCGGTCACCGGCGGCAACGGCCTGCTGCGGTGCGCGCAGGTGCTGGATGCGTGCCGGGTCGATGTTCAGGGCGCGCAGCTGGCGCTCGTCCAGGTTGGCGTACGCGCCGGACAGGGTCTTCTGGTCGTAGCACCAGTCCGGTTCGACGTGGCCCTGCGGCTTGTTGTGGGCGGTGACGGTGCGCTTTTGGTTCAGCTTCGGCTGCGTCGCGTGCAGGATCAGCCCCAGGGCGATGAGGACGGCAATGGCGATGAGCCAGATGGTCTCAACGTGGCCCTTGTGGTTACCAAAGTTGTAGGCGATGAGCACCAGAACGGACACCCAACCGGCGGCCTGGATCGTGCCGCGGCTCTGCTCGCTCCAACCGAAGCGTGCAGACGGGACGTCTGCCTCGGAAACGCCGTTGTACACCTCAGGTGCCTTTTCGTTCGCGTGGGCCACTGCCATACTCCTTCAAGTCAGCGCTAAATGCTTCGGCCCGCGCCCTTCCGCAGTGCGCTTTGCGCAGCGCAAACGGAATCGCAGCCGGAGCAGGAAACAATTCTGAGGACTATATTGTCATACTTCCGTGGCAATCGGTGACTTTGTACCCCTAATAGGTGCAAACTTTCGTCCGAT
Organism: Corynebacterium sp. NML 150383; assembly: GCF_002285085.1. Classification (NCBI taxonomy): domain Bacteria; kingdom Bacillati; phylum Actinomycetota; class Actinomycetes; order Mycobacteriales; family Corynebacteriaceae; genus Corynebacterium; species Corynebacterium sp. NML 150383. The sequence continues at coordinate 183,351 of NZ_NSGK01000006.1, forward strand.
CTGCCGGCCGTCGGTCCACCCGTCGAGCGGCCGCACCGGGGCGTGCAACAATGGCGGGGTGAAACGAATTGTCATTCTCGGCTCAACCGGATCAATTGGCACCCAGGCGTGCGAGGTTATTCAGGACAACCGCGACGCCTTTCAGGTGGTCGGAATCGCTGCCGGCGGACGCGACCCGCAGGCGATCATCACGCAGGCGAAGGAGTTTGGGCTCCAGCCCGGCCAAGTCGCTGTCCAGCGCGAGGACGCCGCGGCGCAGGTTGGTCAGGCCCTCGGCGGAGCCGTGCTCACCGGAGAGGACGCGGCCCGGCAGCTCACCGAATCACAAGCCGCGGACGTCGTGCTCAACGCGCTTGTTGGGGCGGCGGGGTTGGCGTCGACAATCGCTGCCCTGCGCAGCGACGCCGTGCTGGCGCTGGCGAACAAGGAGTCGCTCGTGGCCGGCGGCCAGGTCGTGCTGCGGGAGGCGAAGCCGGGCGCGCTGGTACCGGTGGATTCGGAGCACTCCGCGATGGCGCAGGCACTGCGCGCGGGCCGCCGGGACGAGGTCGCCCGCTTCGTGCTCACCGCATCCGGCGGCCCGTTCCGCGGCCAGACTCGCGAGCAGATGTGGGGCGTCACGCCGGAACAGGCCGTCACTCACCCCACCTGGTCGATGGGCACGATGAACACGATCAATTCCGCAACCATGGTGAACAAAGGGCTCGAGCTCATCGAGGCGTCCCTGCTCTTTGACGTGGAGCCATCGCTTATCGACGTCACCGTCCACCCCCAATCCATCGTCCACTCCATGGTCACCTTCATCGACGGCGCGACGATCGCGCAAGCCTCGCCACCGTCGATGAAGATGCCGATCGCGCACGCCCTCGCGTGGCCCGGCCGCGTCGCGGGCGCGCAGCCCTCGCTGGACTTCACAACCGCATCGGAGTGGACTTTCGAACCGCTGAACAACGAGGCGTTCCCGGCAGTGGAGCTTGCACGCCAGGTGGCGAGCGCCGGCGACCCGTACCCGGCGATCTACAACGCCGCGAACGAGGTGGCCGTCGACGCGTTCTTTGATGGGAGGATCCGCTTCCCGCAGATCGTGGACACGATCGACGCCGTGCTTGACGCCGCGAGCAGCTATGCGCACACCCCGACGAGCGTCGAGGGGATCCTCGAGGTGGACGCGCAGGCGCGCCGGAGCGCGGCGGAAACCGCGGACGCGCTGGCGCGCAAACAGTAAGAGGGAACGCCCATGGGCATCATTGGTGTCGTCCTGTTTGCGCTCGGCATTGCTGTGTCGATTGCACTTCATGAGGCGGGGCATATGGCGGTGGCCCGCGGCTTCGGAATGCGCGTGCGCCGCTACTTCATCGGTTTCGGGCCGACGGTGTGGTCGGTCACCCGCGGGCACACTGAGTACGGCGTAGCCGCCCTGCCGTTTGGCGGCTTTTGCGACATCGCCGGCATGACCGCGCAGGACGAGCTAGCCCCGGACGAGGCCCCGCTGGCCATGTACAAAAAGCCGTGGTGGCAGCGTGTGGCGGTGATGTCCGGCGGCATCGTGATGAACCTGTTCATCGGCGTCATCATCACCTACTTCGTGGCCGTTCTCGCCGCCATCCCGAACCCGTACGCGGATCGCACGCCCACGGTGGGTGAGCTGTCGTGCACCTCCGACCAGATCGACGCGGAGACACTCGCCCCGTGCGAGGGCGACGGGCCCGCCGCGCAAGCCGGCCTCCGCCCGGGGGACAAGCTGCTGGCTGTCAACGGCCAGGACATCGTCGCGTTTACGGAAGTGCGCGATTACGTCATGGAGCGACCCGGCGAAACGGTGGCGCTTGACGTCTTCCGCGACGGCGCGGAGCTGACCGTCGACGTGCCCGTTGCGCGCGTGAAGCGCATCGACCCCGCCAGTGGGCAGGAGTTCGACGCGGGCGCGATCGGTGTGACGAGTGCGCCGTTTGCGGACGCGATGCGCCAGTTCGGGCCGCTTGAGGCGGTCCCGGCGACCGCGAAATTTACCGGTCAAATGTTGCACGCAACCGTCGATGGCATTCTCGCGTTCCCGAGCAAGATCCCGGGCGTCGTGGCATCCATCTTCGGCGCGGAGCGCGACGTCAACGGCCCAGTCAGCGTGATCGGCGCCTCCCGCGCTGGCGGTGAGCTGGTCCAGCAGGACCTGTGGTCCATGTTCTGGATGATGTTGGCCAGCATGAACTTCTTCCTCGCCCTGTTTAACCTCGTGCCGCTGCCTCCGCTGGACGGCGGGCATATCGCGGTGGTGCTGTATGAAAAGGTGCGCGACCTCGTCCGCAGGCTGCGCGGGCTCGGACCCGGCGGTCCGGCGGATTACCAGAAGCTGATGCCAGTGACGTACGCCATGGCTGCGGCGCTGCTTGTGGTGGGTCTCTTTGTTATGGCTGCGGACGTGGTGAACCCGATCCGCCTCGCTGGCTGAGCTCGCGTGCGGTGCTAGAGTTGGGCACTATGAATCTCCCCATCGGATTAGGTATTCCTGAAGGCCCGCCACCGACCCTGGCGGAGCGACGCAAGACCCGCCAGCTGATGGTGGGGAACGTGGGCGTGGGCTCCGAGCACCCGATCTCGGTGCAGTCCATGACCACGACGAAGACGCACGACATTAACGCGACGCTGCAGCAGATCGCGCAGCTGACCACCACCGGTTGTGACATCGTCCGCGTGGCGTGCCCGAAGACGGTGGACGCGGACGCGCTGCCGGCCATTGCGGCGAAGTCCCCAATCCCGGTGATCGCGGACATCCACTTCCAGCCCAAGTACATTTTCGCCGCCATTGATGCCGGCTGCGCTGCGGTCCGCGTGAACCCGGGCAACATCAAGGAGTTCGACGGCCGTGTGAAGGAGGTGGCGAAGGCGGCGGGCGAGGCCGGGATTCCGATCCGCATCGGTGTCAACGGCGGTTCGCTGGACAAGCGCCTGCTGGAGAAGTACGGCAAGGCCACCCCGGAGGCGCTCGTTGAGTCGGCGATTTACGAGGCCGGCCTGTTCGAGGAGTACGGCTTCGGCGACATCGCCATCTCTGTCAAGCACTCCGACCCGGTGCTGATGGTAGAGGCGTACCGTCAGCTGGCGGAGAAGACCGATTACCCGCTGCACCTCGGCGTGACCGAGGCAGGCCCGAAGTTCATGGGCACCATCAAGTCCTCCGTCGCGTTCGGCGCGCTGCTCTCGCAGGGCATCGGCGACACCATTCGCGTGTCCCTCTCCGCTGACCCGGTGGAGGAGATCAAGGTGGGCGACCAGATCCTGCAGTCGCTCAACCTGCGCCCCCGCAAGCTGGAGATCGTGTCCTGCCCGTCGTGCGGCCGCGCGCAGGTGGACGTGTACAAGCTCGCCGAGGAGGTCACCGCGGGTCTGGAGAACCTGGAGTACCCGCTGCGCGTCGCCGTGATGGGGTGCGTTGTCAACGGTCCGGGTGAGGCTCGCGACGCCGACCTGGGCGTCGCCTCCGGCAACGGCAAGGGCCAGATCTTTGTCAAGGGCGAGGTCGTGGAGACCGTCCCCGAGGCCGACATCGTGGAGACCCTGATCCGCCACGCGAACCGAATCGCGGAGGAAGAGGGCATGGAGAAGGGCGACGGCGGCGCCGAGGTCAAGGTCGCTAACTAGACCGAAGCGTGCTGTGAGCGTGGCAGCGTCGGGCGAGTGCCCGGCGCTGCTATTTTTATCCCATGCAACGACTCCTCGCCCTGCTCACGGGCGCGGCTGTACTTACCACCGCGCTCGCCGCATGCACCCCGCGCCCCAACGATGCGCAACCCGTGGCACAGGAGATGCTTGAAGCGATCGCGTCCCGCGAGGTGGGGGAGCTCGATGCGCTTGTCGACGACCCCTCGACCGCCGCCACTTCCATCAACGAGAATTGGGACGGCCTCCAGGCCGAGGCACTCGACGCCCGGATAACCAGCGTGAGCCAGACAGAAAACCTCGCCACGGCCAACTACTCCATGAACTGGAAGCTGCCCCGCGGCCGCGAGCTCAACTACGACGGCCAGATGACGCTCACGCAGTCGGGTGAGAACTGGCAGGTGCGTTGGCAGCCGAGCGTCCTTCACCCGCGCCTTGGCGCCAACCAGCACCTGGAGCTGCGCTCGATCACGCCGAAGGAGGCGAGCGTCGTGTCTGCCGACGGCGTCGAGCTCCTGCGCCCCGGCGTTGCCTACCGCCTCTTGGTGGACAAGGACGCGATCGGCTCCGTGCCGGACACCGCGTTCAAGATCTCTCAGGCCCTCGCCGCGGGCCACGAGGCGGATCGCGCGGTGCCGCTTCGCGACGCCGGCGAGCTCACCAAAGAACTTGAAGGCGCAGGTGGCGTCTATTCCGCTGCCATGATCCCCCAGGCCGCGAAGGGGGTCGTGGAGCACGAGCTCAACGGCATCCCGGGGGTTCGGTTGAACGAAGAGGCGTCGATGGTCAACGCCGACCCCGCGTTCGCCCCGGACATCATGGCGCGGGTCAGCCAGCTGGTCCGCGACGACCTTGAGGGCGACGCGGGTTGGAACGTGAGCGTGGTGAACGAGAACGGGGCGGCCTACGAGGAGCTGGAGCGTGAAGACGCCGCGCCTGCGCCCGCCGTGCACATCAGCCTGGACCACCGGGTGCAGCAGGCAGCCGAGTCTGCGCTGGAGCCGGTTGCGGGCCAGCAGGCGATGATCGTGGCTATCCGCCCGTCCACCGGCGGCATCCTGGCTGTGGCTCAGACCCCCGCTGCCGACGCGGACGGCAACGTCGCGACGATGGGGCAGTACCCACCGGGTTCGACGTTCAAGATCATTACTGCGGCCGCGGGGATGGAGCGGCAGGGTCTGAACCCCGGATCAACGGTGCCGTGCCCGGGCACGATGAACCTGTTCGGGAGGACCGTGACCAACTACGCCGGGTTCAGCCTGGGCAACGTCTCGTTGGAGTCCGCGTTCGCGCACTCCTGTAACACCTCGTTTGCCGATATTTCGACCCAGCTTGCTCCCGGAGAGCTGCAGGAGACGGGCAAGCAGTTTGGGCTCGGGCTGGACATGAACATTCCGGGGCTGGACACCATTACCGGGTCGATCCCCGAGGGCGAGGAGCCGTTAGACCGCACCGAGTCCGGCTACGGCCAGGGCTTGGATCTGGCGAGCCCCTTCGGCATGGCTCTGGTCGCGGCCACGGCTGCACACGGCCAGATGCCGGTCCCATTCCTCATCCAGGGGAAGGAAACGGAAGTGGACGGCCAGGTGGGCCCGATGGCTCCGGAAGTCGCCGCTCAGCTACAGCAGATGATGGCGGCCGTGACGGCCCCGGGCGGTACGGCGACGGGGATGACCGCCGGCGGGGATATACGCGGCAAGACCGGTGAGGCGGAAATTAACGGCGGCTCACATTCCTGGTTCGCCGGGTACAGGGCCGATGATGACATCGCCTTTGCCACCCTCATCGTGCTTGGCGGAGGCTCCGAAGCGGCGGTCGCGGTGACCGACCGGATGCTGCACAACCTCAACCCGTAACGCGGGTCGGCGCGAATCGGGGTTTGCGCACTTGGGGACTACCATGGGGCGCATGAGTGCAAGAGGAAAGTTGAAGCCAGGAAAGCAGACACCGATCCGCAAGGTGCCCAAGGACATCGAGCGTCCGGAGTACGCGTGGAAGGACGACGTTCAGGAGAACGTGGGCGAGCCGCTCGTGCAGACGGCTGAGACTGTGGAGCGTATGCGCGAGGCGTCGAGAATTGCGGCGAACGCGCTTGCTGTGGCTGGCGCGGCGGTGGAGCCTGGGGTGACTACCGATGAGATCGACCGGATTGCGCACGAGTTCATGTGTGACCACGGCGCGTACCCGTCGACGCTGGGGTACCGCGGGTTTACCAAGTCCTGCTGCGTGTCGCTGAATGAGATCGTGTGCCACGGGATTCCGGATACGACGGTGATTGAGGAAGGCGACATCGTTAACATCGATGTCACGGCGTACAAGAACGGAGTGCACGGGGATACGAATGCGACCTTCCTCGCTGGTGAGGTGTCGCAGGAACACCGGGACCTGGTCGAGCGTACGTACAAGGCGACGATGCGCGGCATCAAGGCGGCAAAGCCTGGCCGCGAGATCAACGTGATCGGCCGCGTGATCGAGTCCTACGCGCAGCGCTTCGGCTACAACGTGGTCACGGACTTTACCGGTCACGGTGTGGGCACTACCTTCCACAACGGTCTGGTTGTGCTGCACTACGACTCCGATACGTACCGTGATGTGCTGGAGCCGGGAATGACGCTCACCGTGGAGCCGATGATCAACCTCGGAGGGCTCGAATACGACATCTGGGACGACGGCTGGACGGTGCAGAACCGAGACGGGGAATTCACGGCGCAGTTCGAGCACACCCTGGTGATCACCGACGACGGCAACGAGATCCTCACCATCCCGGACGAGCAGTACGCCGCCGGTCAGCTCATGCTGGGGAGCTAGGTTGGTTCTTCTCCGTGGCCGCGTCTTGATCTTGACGGCGCGGCTTTGCACATGGCGCTAGCTCCATGTGGTCGGCGGGGAACACCACGACCTGGGGTTTCCTCCGCGGTAGTTCGTACTTGGAGCTAGCGCCATGCACGGGAGCGGACAAAACGTTCGTGTTCCAGGCAGCTGAGACAACCCCCCCAAAGCACACGAAAAAACCTCCCGCACCGAGACGGTGGGGAGGTAATTCTATGCTAGGACCCGAGGCCCTGAGCAGTGCTTCTTACAGCTTGATCAGGCCGTTGTAGGAAGCGAAGTTGAAGCCTGCGATGACCAGGCCAACGAGAGCGCCGATCGCGGAGACGATGGTGCCGTCGATCCAGATGCGAGCCCACTGCGGGAGAGCCTCGGCGTTCTTCTCCTTGCCGAATGCGTCAACGCCGTAGAACGGCTTATCCGCATCGTTGACGTAGTGGGAGGAACCCTTGCCGTTGAAGAGGCCCTCGGTGCCGTCGGAGATGGACTCGTTGAAGGACTTGTCGCCCTCGCGGCCGTCGAAGCCCTTGAATGCGACGGAGTTGTCCTTGTTCTCGGTCTCGGCCTTCGGACGGACGGCCGGCTTTACGTAGGAAGCCTCGGTGGTCGCCGGGGTCTCCGTGGTCTCAGCGGAGGCGACAGCGACGCCACCGAAAGCGACGGTCAGTGCGGTTGCGGAAGCAACTGCTGCGGTGCGGAAGTTACGCATTGATGTTCCTTCTTTCGAGAAAGTCGTTAGTTGTTGTGTGCGGAATTCCGCGACTTACATGTTCGGGAGGCCGTGGACAACGAAGTTGTAGGCTGGGCCGACAACCAGGCCGACCAGTGCGGAGACAGCGGCGAAGATGGTCGTGGCGTAGAAAGCCTTTGCCCAACCCGGCTGCTCGCCGAAGCCGGTCTTGTCGGAGCCGAAGATGGCCTCGCCGTCGGCGCCAATAGCGTTGCCGTCCTTGTCGTAGGCGTCGAGGGAAGCGCCGATCTTGGTGGAAGCGGACGGCTTCTGGGCGTCTGCCGGGGTCTGGTTGTTGGTCTCCGGGGCGGCAGTCTCTTCAGCTGCGGCAATGGTGGTGGAGCCGAAAGCCAGGGCGACTGCGGTTGCGCCTGCGAGGGCTGCCTTACGGAAATTACGCATGAAACGAAATCCTTCTCTGATAGTACTTGCAAGACGTCCGGGGATTAACGGAGAAAATCCAGGGGCCAAAGCTCCTAGGACCGAATGACAAGCCCGATGGACTCGGATCCCGGTGTCGAAAAACCACACTAATGGATAGACGGCATGAATGCACAAGTGAACCGCGAAAAAATTTCAAGAAACGTGAAAATGGGGCCTCTCGTATCGTGGCTTTTGGGGTTCCTGTTACACAACCATTATCTGACGTGGGTTTTTGCTGCTCGATTCTATGTTTTCCTGGAAAAGTGTTACATCCCCCACAACGGGGGTGGACGAACGGTCTAAAATTAGTAAAAGTCCAGGTCGAGGCCCAAAAGCGCATTCTCCACCACTTCCGGCAACGCCGGGTGGATCCAGTACTGGCGGCGCGGAATTTCACGCAAGTCCAGGTCAAACGCCATGATGGTGACCAATTGCTGGATCAGGGTGGAGGCCTGCGGTCCGATGAGGTGAGCTCCCAGGAGTTTGCCAGACTGGCGGTCGGCGACGAGCTTCACCACACCGGTCGTGTCCTCGAGTGCCCAGCCGTAGGCCACATCGCCGTAATTCTGGACCTTGACGGTGACCTCGTGTCCGGCGTCGCGAGCTTCCCGCTCGGTCAGGCCCACCGACGCGATCTGCGGGTGCGTGAACACGGCGTAAGGTACGTGCTGGTGCGGCATCGGCACGAAGTCGTCGGAACCCTTCATCGCTGCAATGACGTTGTGGGTCACCGCGCGCTGCTCCGCGTTGGCCACGTGCTTGAGCTGGTACGGGGAAGAGGCATCGCCGAGAGCCCAGACGCCGTCGGCGGTGGTTCGGCCGTACTCGTCAACCGCGATGCGCCCGTCCTCGCGGACCTCGACGCCACCGGCGGCGGCGTCGAGTCGGTCACCGTTGGGCACACGCCCGGTGGCGATGAGGAGGGCCTCGGAGGTGATGGCGGTGGCGTCGTCAAGCGTGAGCTCCACCGAGTGCTCGTCGCCGCGTGCGGACGTGACGGTACGGCCGATGTGGGTGGTGAAGCGCTCGGTGGCAAGTGCGTTGAAGCGCTCGTGGATGTCGGCGTCGAGCGCGCGCATGAGCGGCGAGCGATTCACGATGGTCACCTCGCAGCCAAGCGCGTCAAAGATGTGCGCGAACTCCATGGCGATGAAGCCACCGCCCACGATCGTGAGCGACTTCGGCAGCTCCGGCAGGCGCATGATGTCCTCGTTCGTGTGGAACGGCACGCCCTCGGCCCACTCGGGGATGAACGGACGCGCGCCGACGGCCAGGATGATTGTGTCGGCGCTGATTCGCTTCTCTGCGCCCCCTTGCCCCGTCACCAACGTCTTCGGCCCCACGAACCGTGCGTGCATGTCGTACACGGTCACGTTCGGGCACTCGTCGCCGCGTCGGTATGCTTCGCCGCCGGCCGCGATCTGGTCCACGCGATCCCCGAAGACGCGCTGCTGGATGGCCTTCCAGTCGGCACCGCGATATTCCAGATCCACGTTGAGGCGATCGGCCTCGCGGGCCTGGAGTGCAGTATCGGCGGCAAGGACGAACATCTTCGTCGGAATGCAGCCGACGTTGAGGCAGGTGCCACCAAACGTGCCCTCTTCCACGATGGCGACTTTTTTGTCGTCGAAGTCCGGCGTGAGCACGCTGTTGCCGGAGCCGGCGCCGACGATGATGAGGTCATAGTGCTCGGTGTGCTCGGTGTGCTCGGTGTGCTCGGTGTGCTGATTGGTCATGCGATGACTCCTCTATATATACGTCTATGTTGAGTTTGGGACAATTGGGATTTGAGAGGCGTTTTGGGGCGGCTTAGCGGTGCGGCAGCTGTTCCAACCAGGAGGTACACGCCTTGAACGCGGACTCGCGAGCGTATTTCCCGGACAAGAAGACGTCGTGACGCGCCCCGTCGATGGTGGCGATCACGCAGTCCTGAGCAAGGTGCGGCGCCCACGTGCGGATCTGGTCGACGTCCAGCACCGTATCGGCAGTGTCCGCGGCGGGTGAGTACTCCTTGCCTAGGTAGGAGTGGGAGGAAACAAGGGTGAGTAGCGGGACTCCGGTATCCACGTCGTCGGCGTGGATCCGTTCCTGGCCGTCCACAATCGCCTTGAGCCAGCCCGTGTACTTCGTGTGCCCGCCTAACGGCTTCCACTTCGTATTGAAGTCCCACTCGCCGTTGTGGTCCACGTGCAGCGACTCGCCGTAGGTGGAGAGGGACCCTCCCGGCAAAGGCACGCGCGGGAGCACGCCGCCGCCCACCTTGAGGACCGGCTTGACCGTCTTGACCAGCAGGGGAGAGAACTGCATGTCAATCCATGGGCTGTTGAGTATCAGGCCCGCCAGCCGCGCGTGGTCTGCGGGCCGCTCCCGGCGCAGCCAGTCCGCCCACAGCGAGGTGATCAGCCCGCCGGCGGAGTGCGCGAGGGGGACGACCTTCGCGCCCTCGCCGCGCTCGGCGGCGATGACATGCAGCGCGTCCGTGAGCTCGGGGAAGTAGTTGGCAAGGTCCTCGGTGTAGTGCCAGTACTCGCCGTTTTGCCGCGAGCGCCCGCACCTGCGCAGGTCGATGGCGTAAAAGGCGTATCCGGCGGCGGTGAATTCCTCGGCGACGTGAGTCTGGAAGAAGTAGTCGCTCATCCCGTGCACCCACAAGATTGCGGGTTTTGTCGGATCAATCGCGTCCGCATTGAGGCTCGTTCGCACAATGGTGGCGCGCGTGCCCTTTCCGGTATCAGGGTCCTTGCCCTGCGGGAGGAACGCGGATTCAAATCCGTCGCCAAGCACGTCGGGGTACCAGTCGGGGCTCATGCTTGTCGACGTCACGCCGTCCCAAGCGCCTGCGGGGGTGTTCTCCGGGGTCTTTGTCATGTCACTGATCCTAGCGAAGGGGGTGGGGTGCACGGTGGCGTCGAGAAGCGTGAAAGCCGTGCCACGCAGGCCAAACATCGTACCATTATCCGGGGGTATGGGTGGACAATGGCGGAGGCAACTGGCGTATTGTGGATGGGTGACGTGAAGGCGAGGTGCACTCGCAATGAATACACAGTGAATGAGGGAAATCACGATGTCTGATACAGCAGCCAACCGCTACGACGATGAGGTGGACGTCCTCCTCATCGGCGCCGGTATCATGTCCGCGACACTCGGTGCCATGCTCCGCCAGCTCGAGCCGAACTGGACCCAGGTGATCTACGAGCGCCTCGAGGGGCCCGCGCAGGAGTCCTCCTACGCGCTGAACAACGCCGGCACTGGCCACTCGGCGCTGTGCGAGCTGAACTACACGCCGGAGAAGAACGGCCGCATCGACGTCTCCAAGGCGATGGCGATTAATGAGAAATTCCAGGTCTCCCGCCAGTTCTGGTCCCACCAGATCGAGCACGGTGTGCTGGGCGACCCGAGCGAGTTCATCAACCCGGTCCCGCACGTCTCCTTCGCGCAGGGCGAGGACCAGATTGACTACCTGCGTCGCCGCTACGAGGCGCTGTCTGCAAACCACATGTTCCCCAACATGCAGTTCACCGATGACCACGACGTGTTCGCTGAGAAGCTGCCGCTGATGGCCAAGGGCCGCGACTTTGACGCCGAGCCCGTCGCGATCTCCTGGACCGACGCGGGTACGGACATCAACTACGGCGCACTGTGCAACCAGTTCTTCGACGCAGCCACCCAGGCGGGCACCGAAATCCGCTACGGCCACGAGGTGACCAACCTCAAACGCGAGGGCAACTTCTGGAAGGTCACCGTGCGCAACGTGCACACGGGCGACAAGAAGGTCACCCGCGCGCGCTTCGTCTTCGTCGGCGCTGGCGGCTACGCCCTGGACCTGCTGCGTAAGGCGGGCGTGCCCGAGGTCCGCGGCTACGCCGGCTTCCCCATCTCCGGCATGTGGCTGCGCACCACTAACCAGGAGCTCGTCGCCCAGCACAAGGCAAAGGTCTACGGCAAGGCGAAGGTCGGCGCCCCGCCGATGTCCGTGCCGCACCTGGACCTGCGCGTCATCGACGGCGAAGAGTCTCTGCTCTTCGGCCCGTACGGCGGCTGGACCCCGAAGTTCCTGAAGAAGGGCTCGTACCTGGACCTGTTCAAGTCCATCCGCCCGGACAACATCCCGTCCTACCTGGGCGTTGCGGCCACCAACTTCGGCCTGGTCAAGTACCTGGTGGAGGAGGTCTTCCGCGACTTCGACGGCAAGATGGACGTCCTGCACGAGTACTACCCGGAGGCCGATCCGAAGGACTGGGAGGTCGTCGTCGCGGGTCAGCGCGTGCAGGTGATCAAGCCGGCGCCAGCACCATCCTTCGGCTCCCTCGAGTTCGGCACGGCGCTGGTCAACGACCAGTCCGGCTCCATCGCCGGCATCCTCGGTGCGTCCCCGGGCGCATCCATCACCCCGTCCGCGATGCTCGAGCTGCTCGAGCGCTGCTTCGGTGAGCGGATGATCGAGTGGCGCGAGGAGCTCCACGAGATGTTCCCCACCTACGGCAAGTCCCTCAAGGACAACAAGGAGGCCTACGACAAGCAGTGGGCCTGGACCGAGAAGACGCTGAAGCTCGAGGACAAGAAGTAGTCACCCCACCGGCGTGACCCGGCCGGGGCCGTTTACGTACCGCAGAAGGTACGGAACGGCCCCGGCTTTTCCGGTTGGGCCATCCACTCCTCGCCGGCGGCCTCGTCGTAAGGATGCGTCACCGCCTGCAGCAGCGCGAGGTAGGCAGCGACGTCCCCGTCGCGTTCCGCCGACGTGATCGCCGCGTCCAGCATGTGGTTGCGGGGAATATAGATGGGGCCCGGATACGTGTCGTCCTCGTTGGGGTCGGTGCCGCCGAAGGGCATCCCGTGTTCCCGGTTGTAGGCCGTGATGTCCTCCGCGAGCACCAAACCTTCCGCGTGCGCGCCGACGTAGCGGCCCCACGCGCCGTCCCACCGCGTCTGCAGTGTGGACAAGATCTCCTGGGCCTGCTCCTGGCCCAGCTCCGGCAGCAGCGTCTCCGCGAGGCGGACCATGTTCCACGCCAGGATGCCCGGCTGGTTGCCAAAGGCGTAGCGGCCTTGCGCGTCGATGGAAGAGAACGACGCGGCGCCGTCGAACCGCTGCGTGAACGCACACGGCCCATAGTCGATCGTCTCGCCGGACAGTGCCACGTTGTCCGTATTCATCACGCCGTGCACGAAGCCGACGCGCATCCACCGGTTGACCAGATCGATCTGGCGGTCGATCACGGTATCCAGCAGCTCCGCGGGCCCGTCGAAGCCTGCGGCGGCAATGACGTCGCCGACCAGGTCGCGCGGCTGCTGCGCCGCGTACTGCAGGGAACCGACGCGCAGGTGGGAGGTGGCGACGCGCACGACGATGCCCGCGGGCACCGGGCCTTGCTGGCGGACGACCGTTTCGCCGGTGCGAAGCACCGCGAGCGAGCGCGTGGTGGGGATGCCGATGGCGTGCATGAACTCGCTGATCAGGTACTCGCGCAGCATCGGGCCGATGGCGCCGAGCCCGTCGGAGCCGGGGCGGGAAAACGGGGTGAGCCCCGATCCCTTGAGCTGGATTTCGCGGCCACCTATGTCGCCGAGGAGGAGCGCGCGGCCGTCGCCAAGCACTGGCACGAACTGGCCGAACTGATGGCCCGAATACGCGGTGGCGTGCCCGCCTGCGGATCCGGCGAGCCACGCCACGCCCTCTGGGCTGCGCAACCAGTCAGGGTCGAGGCCGAGCTCGCGGGCGAGCGGCTCGTTGAGCACGATGAGCTCCGCGCCCGGAACCTGCGTGCCAGGCAGCGGCACCGCCATGTCCGGCAGCGCGTCGGCGAACGTATGGGCAAGCGTGGGTTGATGCATGGTCCCAGCCTAGACTGGGAGCCTATGAGCATCGGAGAAGTCACACTCGTCGGAGGGGGCCCGGGCGAATGGGACCTCCTGACCATCCGCGGCCTGCGCGCGCTCGAAGCCGCCGACGTGATCCTCACCGATCACCTCGGCCCCGCCAGCCAGCTTGAGGAGTTCCTGGACGTGTCGAGCAAGGAGCTTATCGACGTCTCCAAGCTCCCCTACGGCAAACAGGTCGCCCAGGAACGCACCAATGAACTGCTGGTGGAACACGCGCTGGCGGGCAAGCGCGTCGTTCGCCTGAAAGGCGGGGACCCGTACGTGTTTGGCCGCGGTTTCGAGGAGCTGCAGGTGTGCGCGGCCGCCGGGGTGCCGTGCCGAGTGGTGCCGGGCGTGACCAGCGCGATCTCAGTACCCGCAGCCGCGGGTGTGCCCGTGACCCAGCGCGGGGTGACGCACTCCTTCACAGTGGTTTCCGGGCACCTCGCGCCGTCGAACCCGAAGTCGCTGGTGGATTGGGAGGCGCTCGCGCGGGTTGGCGGGTCCATCTGCGTGATCATGGGCGTGCGCCACGTCCGCGAAATCGCCTCGACGCTGGTGAGCGCAGGGCTTCCCCCTTCGACGCCGGCAGTGGCCGTGCAGGAAGGCGAGACTGCCTCGCAGCGCGTCATGCGCGCAACCGCGTCGACGCTGGCCGATACGATGGAGTCCGAAGGGATCGCCTCGCCCGCCGTGTACGTGATTGGGGAGGTCGCTGGTCTTGCGAGCGCTGGATAGCCTGATCTGGGACACGGCGCTTGCCCATGGTGCGCCGGATACGTTGCTCATCTGCCACGACCCGACCTTGGATCTGACGCGTCAGGCCGTGCAGGTGGGCGCGCGCGTGGTGTTTCTGGACCCGGACTATGCGCGCAGCCAGGCTGCGTCGGCGCTCGGCGCGGAGATTGCTCGCGACGTGCGGTTGGACGAGCTGCTCGCCGGCCTGGGTTCCGGTGCCGACGTCGCGGTCGGGCTCGGCGAGATGCCGAAGTCCCTGGCCCGGCTCGACTACCTTGCCCGCTCCATCGCCGGCGCCGGATTCGCGGAGGCGCGCCTGGTTCTCGGGGCGAACAACAAGCACCTTTCTCGCGGCATGAACTCGGTGCTGGCAGATTCCTTCAATGACGTCCACGGATCGCGGGGGCGCGGCAAGTTCCGGTGCCTGGTGGCGTCGGGGGCGCGCGAGGTCACGTACGAGCCAGTTTCGCAGCGGGGGTTGGTAGCCATCGGCGGCGTCTTCTCCGGCGCCAAGCCGGACCGCGGCGGCGAGCTGCTGCGCTCGTGCCTGCCCGACGCGCCTGGTCGCCTGCTGGACCTCGGTTGCGGCAACGGCTCGGTGAGCAGGGGTTTCGAGGGCGCGGTCGCCACAGATTCTGACGCAGACGCGGTCCTTTCTGCCCGCGCCATCGGCCTAGAGGCCACCTGGGACGACGCCGGCTCGCAGCTGCCGGACGCGTCCTTCGACACCATTGCGCTCAACCCGCCGTTCCACGCGGGCACGACCATCGACGCCACCCTCATCCAGCACCTCCTCGACGCCGGCGCGCGCCTGCTCGCCCCCGGCGGCGATCTGTACGTGGTGCACAACTCGCACCTGCGCTACCGCGGGGAGGTGGAGCGCCGTTTCGGCGAGGTGGAGCAGGTCGCTCGCGACGCGACGTTTACTGTGCTGCGGGCTCGGTAGGGCGATTCAAGGTACCGTAACGTGGTACAACAAGCTGGAGGTGGAAAATGTCTATCAGTGCTTCGGAAGCGCGCCGAACCCTGTTCCCTCTCATTGAGAAGGTGAACCAAGACCGGGACGCGGTCGAGATCGTTTCCCGCAGCGGTAACGCGGTGCTGATGTCCGCGGAGGACTATTCCTCCTGGGTGGAGACCGCGTATCTCTTCCGCTCTCCAGCGAACGCGCGTCGGCTCTTGGAATCCAACGAACAGGCGCGTAGTGGTCAAGCCGTCGCGCATGACATCGACCTGGATGCATGAATGCAGCTCGCCTGAACGCCATACACTTGGGAGGAATACCTCTACTGGCAGCAGAAGGATCGGAAGATCCTGAAACGGGTGAATCAACTGCTCAAAGACATGATGCGTGATCCATTCGAGGGGATTGGTTAGCCGGAGCCGCTGAAATACGGTATTGCCGGAGCCTGGTCACGGCGCATCACCGAAGAGCACCGATTGGTTTACATCCTTGAAGGCGAAACGCTCATTATTCTGCAAGCTCGCTACCACTATTGATCCGCCCCTGCAGGATCCGCGGCAGCGCCTCCGCCGCGGTGGCCGGAACGACCACATCGGCCAGGTGCGAGAGGTCCGTCGGTTGCGGCGTGACCTCCACGATCGGGATCTCTCGCGCGTGCGCCATCAACGGCAGGCCCGCGGCGGGGTAGACCACGCCAGAGGTGCCGACGATCAGCAGCGCATCCGCAGTCTTCATGCGCCGCTCCGCCTCGGCCCACTCGTCCTGCGGCAGCGCTTCGCCGAACCAGACCACGCCCGGGCGCACGAGCCCGCCGCACACCGGGCACTCCGGCGGCGCGATGTGCTCGATCGGCTCCTCCGGCAGCGCGATCGGCTCCTCGTACGGGGTGTCGCAGTCGGTGCAACGGAAGGCGAATAGCGAGCCGTGTAGGTGCACGACATCCTCGCTACCTGCTCGTTCGTGCAGGTTGTCGATGTTCTGCGTCGTCACCGTCATGCCCCGCGCCGCCGCAATTGCCCGGTGCCCGGCGTTCGGCTCGGCGCGCTGCGACAGCTGAGCCCGCCAGAGGTACCAGGCGTACATCGTCTCCGGGTCGTCGTGCCATGCGCTTATCGACGCCATCGCCACCGGATCCACACGCTCCCACACCCCAGTTACCGCATCCCGGTACGTGGCGATGCCACTGTCGGCGCTCATGCCGGCGCCGGTGAAGACTTCGACGTGGTTGGCTGCTGTGAGGATCTCGTGGGCGTCGATAAGCATTTGCTCCATGGCCCTAGTCTAGGCTGTCGATGAACTCCAGAGCCTGGCCTTTGTACGTGAAGTTGGGGGTGGCGTTGACAGCGTCGCGCATCACGTCGCGGTAAAACGCCTGGTGCCGCGGATCCTCTTCGTGGAGCTCGTACGCGCGACGGGCCGTATCGGTGGGGAGCAAGCACTCGGTCGGCACCGCGTGCATGCCGAGGTGGGCGCTGCGGGCGCGGGCCTGGGCGGACTCCATGCGCGTGGTGTAGGCGTGATTCGGCTCGTAGGTGACTGCGCGAGCCAAGCCCTCGGCGGCGAGCTGCTCGTTGACGAATATCTCGCCGGCGAAGACAGCGGCAAGCTCGCGGCCGTAGCGGTCCTGGCGCTCCTCGTCGTGCTCGAGGCGCACGCGGGTGCCCGGTGGGGCGAGCTCGGTAAGGCGGTCCGTGGCCTTCTGGTAGAGGCACTCACCCCGTTCAGGAGTGTCGATGTTGAGCAGGCGGACGCGCACGGTCTCCCCGTCGCGGTCGACGTCGAGGGTGTCGCCGTCGACGATCTTGGTCACCGTCGGCTGGTCCTGTCCGGGAAACTGGCAGGCAGTCAGGACAGCGACGGCGAGGACCGTGGCGATGAGGCGGAGCGGGCGCATAGCAGTCTCGCTTACATGACGGCGGCGAAGACGATGCAGGCCACTATGGATGCCGCGAGCGCGATGCCCATCCGCCACAGGTAGCGGCGACTCCGCTCGTGCGCGGTGTTGATCTGGAGCTTGCTTGGGTTGGTGGGGAATACCGCGACCGGTGCCGGATCCTGCGGTTCGCTATAGACGCCCATGCCGCCGGCGTAGCGGAAGTGCTCGTTGCGGGTCTGCTCGTCTTGGTCTGTCGGGAGTGCTTCGACCTGCTTGCTGGCACTGACAGTAAACGCGATGGCGAGCACCACGACGCCGATGGTGAACACGATCCAGACTGCGGGGAGCAGCCAGTTGAACGGCGTGAGGCCGGCTGACGAAAGCGCGCTCAGGCACGTGCACACCGCCATGCCGAAGATGGTTTGGGAGACGAAGGTGGCCGTCTTATCGGTGAGTAGTTCGACACGTGCCGCGTTGGCCTCCGAAAACGGGACCGGGGAAGTGCTCGGTACATCCGTGGTGCGACGAACCATGGCGTGCGGCGGTACGCAGCAGGCAATAGCAACGGACACAGCCGCGCCAATCCACACCAGGGCGGTTGCGCCAAGGAAGGATTTCGGCGTGTAACCGTCCGCGTTGCCGGAGCCATCGAAGTGCACCGGGATCGGATCCGGAACGGTGTCCCATCGCAGCAATACGTACGCCAGCGTGGCGAGGTAGAAAAACGCGGTGGCCGCGTAGTAGTGGCGAGGTTGCATGGGGCGAGCGTAGCAGAGGAATCGGTGGAGGCTGACAGACGGAGCTAGCTCCGAGCTAGCTCCGTATGTGGGGTGCGGGTTTGGAAAACCCCTGGTGGTGGGTCGGTGTGTCGGGCAGATGGCGCTAGCTCCGTTTGTGGAGAGCCGCGGCCAAAACGCCTGGCGCGGGTTGGCGGTTCAGCTAAACGGAGCTAGCTCCGTTTGCACGATGCCGCCACCAAAACGCCTGGTCGTGAGTTGATGGTTTGGCTAAATGGAGCTAGCGCCATTTGTAGACCGCCGCGGCTAAAACCACAGGTCTGTTATGTCCATAGAGTTTTTGGACAAGGAGTCCAATGACTTTTTGGACACGGAATCCATGGAGTTCTTGGACAGTTTCTAGCGGGTCATATTTGTGGTCTGCGTTTCGGTCGGGGCTTGGCGAGTTTCGGGTTCATCCGTGGCGGCTTGCGGTGCTTCATTCCTTCAACGAGGTTGATGTTGATCTGCCCGCCTGGTGGCCTGTGGCTCAGTGTGACTGGCAGTGGCACGCTGAAGAGGAATTCAC